>JAFSLR010000183.1 GCA_017448375.1 Synergistaceae bacterium
AGCTGGCCGACCCTTACTGAGCCGTTCATCGTCCAGAAGTGCGGGTCAGCTAACGGAATGTCAACGGCCTGAAGTATAAGCGCGTGGAACATCTGCCTCCAGTCGGTATTAATCATGTTCGTAGCAGTCGGCATCATTGCGGCTTTACGGAACTCGGCCATGACCTCGCGGCCGCTGAATCCTCCCTCAGCACCAACGGGATCTTCACAGTACGCTAAACACTCTTTCAGCTGCGGGGCAATCTCTAACGCTTCTTTGAGGCTCCAGCATCCGTTAGGGTCAAGATCGACTCTTGCGTTCGGAAATGCTGCCTTTATGGCCTGTACTGCTTTAAGCTCCTCTTTCGGCGGGAGGACTCCTCCTTTGAGCTTGAAGTCTTCAAAGCCGTATTTCTCGTGAGTAGCTTTTGCGAGCGCGACAATTTTCTCCGGCGTTAATGCTTCCTCGTGGCGGAGTCTGTACCAGTCGCAAGGGGAGTCGGGTTCTTCCTCGTAGGGTAAATCTGTCTTCTTGCGGTCTCCAATGTAGAAAAGATAGCTGAGGAATCTTACGCGCTCACGCTGAACGCCATCACCCATTAACGCGGCGGCGGGAACGTCAAGAAATTTCCCCATCAAGTCAAGCAGCGGTGCTTCAACCGCTGTAACAACATGGACTCCCGTGCGCAAGTCGAACGTCTGAAGCCCGCGAACGTCATCCTTGATATTCTCATCGAGCCATTTGCGGACTTTGTTCAACGTTGCTTTGTAGTCTGCGATTCTTGTGCCTACAACAAGGTGCTTGATGTCCTCAAGTGCTTTCGTGATCTTCTGTCCTCCAGGAACTTCACCGCATCCGAGATTGCCCGCTGAGTCCTCAAGTATTACGATGTTGCGCGTGAAGAAAGGCCCGTGCGCGCCCGATAAATTCAGCTCCATGCAGTCATGGCCGGCGACGGGGTAAACGTCCATCTTCTTTATTGTCGGTATCATTCTGTCATCCTCCTTTTAGTCTTTAACGCCCATTTTCTCCAAAGCTCCGCCCTTCATGTTGTCATAAATCGAATACCCTAAGAATATTACGATTAACGCCCAAATCACGAGTGCTATAGGTCTCTGGAAGAACATTGCCAAGTTGTAATTATTTCCCTTCACGGCCTCGATAAAATATTTCTCAAGGTCTTTGCCGAGGATGAAGCCGATTAAGAACGGTGCTGTAGGAAGTCCGATCTTGTTCATGACGAATCCGATTACGCCGAAAAGCAACAGGCACCAAACATCAAACATGACTCCCGAACGAGTCGCGTAAGCTCCGACAATGCACATCAACAAAATTACGGGGTACATTCTCGCGCTTCTGACTTTGACGACCTGAGATATGAGCTTAATCGGGAAGAACATAACGATGAACATCAAGACATTGCACACGACGAGAGCGAGCAAGATTTGATTCCAGATGTCCGGGTTCTGCCCAATGAAGAGCGGCCCGACCTGAATCCCCTGTAACAAGAATGCTCCGATAAGCACCGCCGTTGTAGCGTCGCCGGGGATTCCGAGTGAGAGTAACGGCACTAACGCACCACCCGTGAGTCCGTTGTTCGATGATTCTGACGCAATGAGTCCTTCAGGCGCACCTTTGCCCATGAGTTCAGGATGTTTTGAGAAGCTCTTTGTCTGGCTGTAGGCGATTAATGACGCGGCACTACCTCCGACACCGGGCAATATTCCCATGAATGTGCCGAGCAATGACGAGCGCAGGACGTTCACCCACTGGCCTTTGAAGTCTGAGAACGAAAATTTTCGAGCCCCTTCAACCGTAACGCCCTCGTCAAGATTGTTGCTCTGCATTCCCTTTTCTGCCTCCTGGAACATCTGAGCAATCGCAAAAAGCCCGATCAATAACGGCAGTAACTGGAATCCGCTCCGTAATTCGTCCTTCAGGAAGTCAGGCACCATTCTCATGCGGTTATTCATTGAGAGCTCGCCAACAAGACTCAGCAATACGCCCAAGAAACCCGCAAAGACTCCTTTTGTCATTGAGCCTTTCGACAGAGCCGCGATAACCGTCATCGCAAAAAGGATAATCAAAAATTTTTCGATAGCCGAGAACTTTATCGCCATTCTTGCGAGAGGAGGAGTCAATAACGCAAGCACTATTAATGAAATCATGCCTCCGAAAAATGACGCTGTGATTCCGATTTTGAGCGCGCGCTCAGACTCTCCGCGCCGTGCCATTGGGTAACCGTCAAAACCTGTGCAGACGCTTGACGGAGTGCCGGGTACGTTGATGAGTATTGCAGGAATGAGTCCGCCTGAGATTCCGCCGACATAGAGTCCGAGAAGCAGATACAGCGCGGGAACGAGTGAGAATGCGTAAGTCATGGGAAGGAACACGGCAACGGCCATTGTTGCGGTCATTCCCGGTATTGCTCCGAATATTATTCCTATTGCTGTTCCGAGAAGCGCAAGACCTATATTAAGCAGCATGATATTTCCCTCCCCTTATGGTAACGTGATGTTGAAGACCTTGAAGAACAAGTACCAGACTCCCCAAGACCCTGCTAAAGCGATTACGGCCGAGATCAATACGCTCTTTGCCTCGAAAAGTTTTCCCGGCTTCATCTCGAATAGTACATTGAACAGGAATATGAATATGACGCTCGCCCACGCAAAATGCAGTATCGGCAGGCAGATTATGTAAGCTATGAAGAGTATCACAGAGCCCCACAGCTTTACTTTGTCGTAATTTTCGCGGAAAAAGTGATAGCCCTTGAAGTTGATGAAGGGTGTGCCTTCCTTTTTGCATTTTATTGCGCGCTGAATGAGAATGATTACGAAAAGTATCAGGCATATTGTGCCGATTAGGTACGGGAAAAAGAAATGCATGTTGCGGATTTTGAGCCATTCCCTTAGCATTTGCTGCAACTTTGATTCGCCTCCTTGAAATGTGAAAAATGCCTCCCCTAATTTTCGCAGAGGAGGCACATAACTGTGATTACTCTAAATCTTCAATGTTCGGTGCTTCGGAAAGTACTTTCTTGATTGAGTCGCGCTTGGCGTAAATGAACTCTTTTGCTTCCTTGCTTGGAAGAGTGTTGCCCGCGTAAGTCATTTTAGCCAT
>JAFSLR010000184.1 GCA_017448375.1 Synergistaceae bacterium
ATCGCCCGCGCTTACCTCTTCAACCTCCGTTCGGTCAAGCCCCCGCGTTACCCATAACTGAGCAGCCTTTGCGTTTTCGCGGCCTGTAATCTGCCAGTCGTCGCCGGAATGATCTGTAGTGTTCCATTTTGTTGACACTCGTGTAAACGGCTCGCCTTTGCGGATATGACCCTGAAGGATTTTCCCGCAGCCTATTCGCCCTACGTATTCATTCCACGCAAGAGTGCTTACCTGCATGAGAAACGGCTTGTCGGGGTCAACATCAGGTGCTGGAACGTAATCAATAATCGCCTGGAACAAATCGTCCATTCCCTCATGAGGCTTGCTGAGGTCATTAACCGCCCATCCGTTTAAGCCTGAGCCGTAAAGAACCGGGAAGTCAGCCTGTTCATCGCTCGCTCCAAGCTCAAAGAACAAGTCAAACGTAAGGTTTAATGCGCGTGTCGGGTCAGCACCTTCACGGTCAACTTTGTTGATGAAAACAAGAGGCTTCATTCCGATTGAGAGTGCGTGCTGGAGAACGTAACGTGTCTGTGGCATAGGGCCTTCGTTAGCGTCAACGATGAGTATAACGCTGTCAACTGTCGATAATATTCGCTCAACCTCGCCGGAGAAGTCAGCATGTCCGGGAGTGTCGATGATGTTAATCTGGTAGCCTTTCCATGAAACTGTGCAGGGCTTTGAGCGGATTGTGATACCGCGTTCGCGTTCGAGGGGATTGGAGTCCATTACGCGCTCGGCGACTTGGGTGTGGGCCGCGAAGGTTTGTGCTGCACGGAAGATTGAGTCGATGAGGGTAGTTTTGCCGTGATCTATGTGGGCTACGATTGCTAGGTTTCGGATATTCTTTGCGTTCTGTAATTGCATGTGAAAAATTTTTCAGTCCTGTTAATGAAATTTTTTATGGCAATTTTAGCACAATGAGCGAGGCTGGAAAGTGCTTAACCTGTTTTTGTTGTAGTTACGAGTTCGATGTTGGCGAATTTACTCTGAATGTTTTTTTTATCGTGTCTGTTGTTACATTATGCAAATGAAAAGGTAAAATATAAAAATTACAGCGATATGCTCAAAGTTATAGTAATATTCAT
This sequence comes from Synergistaceae bacterium, assembly GCA_017448375.1. Lineage (GTDB taxonomy): Bacteria > Synergistota > Synergistia > Synergistales > Aminobacteriaceae > JAFUXM01. The sequence goes on from JAFSLR010000184.1 coordinate 1,089, forward strand.
ATGTTAATTTGATACTTGCAAATGCTCAGCGTATGCGTCAGGCAGGAATGAACGATAATCAGATTTCTATGTTCACCGGCTTGTCGTTCGAGGAAATACGGAATCTTTAACACACTAAGAAAGGAATAATGCAGATTTGAACAATAAACGCAAACTTTTCGGAACAGACGGAGTGAGAGACCTCGCAAACTCAGGGAACATGACTCCCGAATTAGCCCTCAAACTCGGAAGGGCTTTCATCAGGTTCACGCATGGCCGTAAAATCATTATCGGCTGTGATACACGTTTAAGCGGGCGAATGCTCGAAGGCGCACTGTATTCCGGAATGAGTTCGGAGGGCGCAGAAGTATATCTCGCAGGAGTAATCCCGACTCCCGGCGTAAGCTACGCAGTGAAATCCCTCAACGCTGACGGCGGAGCAGTAATCAGCGCGTCCCACAATCCCGCAGAATACAACGGCATAAAGTTTCTGGGTGCTGACGGCTGCAAGCTCTCCGATGATGACGAACTCGCAATAGAATACACGCTTTCACGGGACGAACGCAGCACTTCACCCGACACAGGAAGGATTCACGACTCGCCGGAACTCGTGAAGGATTACGCGCGCCACATAGCTTCCCTCCTTAACCCCGAAGCAATAATTGACTGCGTAACTTTCGACTGCGCTAACGGTGCATCAGCTATGAGCGTACCTGTTCTCGTTGGGGCGACAAAATTTTCACAGCTCAATACTTCTATCATCTCCCAGAATTTTGACGGCCTCAACATCAACAAGAACTGCGGAGTTATGCACATGTCCAACCTTACAGACTATGTTGTGAAAAACGGAATGAACATCGGATTTGCTTTTGACGGGGACGCTGACAGAGTATTAATCTCCGACAGCAAGGGGCGAATCATTGACGGCGATATTATTCTGTGGGTATTGGGGCGGTGGCTGAAACTTTCAGGGAACGATAAAGTTGTTGTTACTGTGATGAGCAACATGGCACTTGAGGCTCATTTTGCTGACGAGGGAATAGAGACTCTCCGCTGCCCTGTTGGGGATCGCTATGTTCTCGAAACAATGAGGGAATCGGGAGCAGGTTTAGGCGGTGAACAGTCAGGGCACATAATAGCGTCAGAGTTTACGTCAACGGGCGACGGGTTATGCACGGCAGTATTATTCCTCAATGCGATTCACGATTTGGGCGAAAATGTTTCGACACTTGTTGACAGATTCGGGCGTTATCCTCAGAGGCTCACTAATCTAACGTTAAAGCGTCCCCGTGAAAGTGTTGACATGTCGGCCGTTAATGGTATTGTAGCAGAGTATCAGGACAGAATCGAACACGGACGAATCTTCATACGCACTTCAGGAACAGAACCCCTTTTGCGAATCCTCGTTGAAGCTCCTGAAATTGATACTGTCGAAGAGTTATCAGCAATACTTTCATCAAGGCTTGAAGAATTTTGCTAATGTTGGAGGAATGTTTATGACTGTGAAGAAATGCCTTTTCCCTGTTGCGGGATTAGGCACGAGGTTTTTGCCCGTAACGAAGGAAATCGCAAAGGAAATGCTCCCACTTGTGAACCGCCCGATAATATCATACGGAGTTGAAGAGGCTTTATCGTCGGGCTGTGAAGATATTGTAATGATTACGGGGCGAACGAAACGATCAATCGAGAATTACTTTGACCGATCGTTTGAGCTTGAAGAGATATTGAAATCGCGCGGGAAACTTGAGCTTTACTACAAGATGATACACATTTCCGAAATGGCCGAAATGATGTATATCCGTCAGCGTGAACCTTTAGGGTTAGGCCATGCGGTATTGTGCGGAGAGCCGGTCTGCAAGGGAGAATATTTCGGGGTGATTTTGCCTGATGATGTTTTTGTGGGGGAAGTGCCTGTGCTTTCTCAGCTTGTGAAAGTTCATGAGAGACTCGGCGGGAGTGTAGTTGCGCTTGAAAAAGTTTCGGACAATGACGTATCGCGCTACGGAATTGCGGCTGGCGAGGAGAAAGAGCCTGGAATTTTCCGTATCAATGACATGATAGAGAAGCCTAAACTTTCGGAAGCACCTTCACGTTACGCGATAATGGGAAGGTATGTATTATCGCCGGAGATTTTCCCGATTCTGCATAATCAACAGGCAGGTGCTGGCGGAGAGATTCAGCTTACGGACGCGATACGGGAACTTGCGAAGTCCGAACCTGTATGGGGAGTTGTATATGAGGGACGGAGATTTGACTGCGGGACTCAAAAGGGCTGGCTGAGTGCGAATATTCAGCTTGCACTTGAAGATGAAGATCTCCGCAAAGTTGTGATGGACATTGTAAACAGTCAGAAGTAACAGAAATAACAAAAATCCCCTCAGTCTTTGAACGGACGAGGGGATTTATGTTTAATGTGATTATCATACTACCTACATGAACACAGCAAATGCCGAAAAATATACAGCTCATAATCACCTCAAAACAAATCGCTGTGCGTTCCTGTGTGTGCAAGAAACAATATCAGTTCGTCTTCTTCCTTCTTGTATATCAGAAGCCAGTCGGGATTTATATGGCAGTCCCTATAGCCTTTGTATTTCCCCTTCAAAGGGTGGTCATGATATTTTTCGGGCAATGGCTTTCCCGTCCTCAGCAAGTCAATTACGGCTTCAACGTCAAGAGGATTAAGCCCGCGCTTTTCTGCTTTCTTTAGTTCTCTCCGAAATTGCGCTGAACGTATTACAGTTTTATATCTGTACATTTTTACCTGTCTGGGAAATTGCTCACGTCAAATCCCATATCCCTGAACATTTCTTTAGTTGACGTATAGTGCTTATATTTCTCAGGGTGTGCAATTATGTCTTCCGCTTCTCTCATGGCCTCTTCCATTGCTGCTTGAAATTCCGGGTCTGCGTACAATCTTTGGTCTTCCTCGTAATACTCATCATATGCTTCTTCGTCTTCAACCTCTGACGGCCTGACTTCCTCAAGCACTGCGCTGTTCATTTCTCATCACCTCAAATATCATTCTACAGGAACACAGCAAACGCCGTACATAATCACCTTAAAACAAATCGCTGTGCGTTCCTGTCCGTACAAGGTGCAAAATAAGTTCTTGTTTTAGCTTCTTGTAGACCAAAAGCCAGTCGGAATTTATATGACATTCCCTATGCCCATTATATTTGCCTTTAAGTGGATGATCTTTATATTTCGGGTCAAGAGGCTCATCATTTCTCAGCTTTCGGACAATCGTATTCAGCTCCACAACATCAAGGCTGCGTTTTACTGCCCGCTTAAGATCTCTGTCAAATCTCACGGACTGTGTGAGCCCGTATTTATACGTCATGGCCGTTAATCGTCCGGTAGGCTGCTAACATCAAGTCCAATATCCCTTAACATTTCTTTGA
>JAFSLR010000185.1 GCA_017448375.1 Synergistaceae bacterium
CGGAGTAATTTGTTATCGTCCGCGCCTTTGAGAATGTCAGCCCTTCTAGCCTCCTGACCCGCTAATACCCGCTGTAATCTTGGGAGTTCACCGTTCTGCAATTCCGACACTAATTCCCAGTTACCGTTACGCTGTGCCTCATCAATTTTTGCTTTCGTGTCCTCAATCTGCCGTCTGAAACTCTGAATGTCAGCAATAGCTTTTTTCTCGTTCTCGTATTGAGTCCTGAGAGTTTCTTCTTCAGCTTCGGCCTCTTGCAATTCTTTCTGCAAAACTTTAAGGCGTTCCTTGCTTGCTTCGTCATCTTCGTGTTTCAATGAGACTTCCTCAATCTTGAGCTGCATAACCTTACGGGCTGCCGCGTCAAGCTCTGAGGGCTGAGAGTCAATCTCCGTGCGAATCTTAGCGCAGGCTTCGTCAACCAAATCTATAGCTTTGTCGGGCAAGAATCTGTTTGTGATGTACCTGTTCGACAAAACGGCGGCGGCTACAAGTGCGTTGTCTCGGATTACGACTCCGTGATGAACCTGCAATTTTTCCCGAATGCCACGCAGAATCGATATAGTGTCCTCAACCGTAGGCTGTTCAACGTCAACGGGCTGGAATCTCCGTGCTAAAGCCGCGTCCTTCTCGATGTATTTTCGGTACTCGTCAGTTGTGGTTGCGCCAATGCAATGCAATTCCCCGCGAGCTAACATCGGCTTTAACATGTTCCCGGCGTCAACGGCACCTTCAGCAGCCCCAGCCCCGACGATAGTATGAAGTTCATCAATGAAGAGAATGATTCTGCCGTCGCTATTCTTGATTTCGTTGAGAACGGCTTTAAGTCTCTCTTCAAATTCTCCCCTGTACTTTGCGCCCGCAACAAGCGAACCCATATCGAGAGCGAAAACTGTCCTGTCTTTGAGTCCTTCTGGGACATCACCGCGAACGATTCTCTGTGCTAAACCTTCAACGATTGCGGTTTTTCCGACACCGGGATCACCGATTAAGACGGGATTATTCTTTGTCTTTCGTGAAAGGATTCGGATAACCCTGCGTATTTCGTCATCGCGTCCGATTACGGGGTCAAGTTTGTTGTTCTTTGCGGCCTGAACCAAATCGCGCCCGTACTTTTCGAGAGCTTCATATGTTGCTTCGGGGTCTGCACTCTGGACTCTTTGAGAGCCTCTGACATCGTTTAAGGTTTTGAGGAATCTTTCTTCAGTGAGTCCGAAACGTGAGAATATTTTCCCGCACGGAGTGTTATTGCTTTCAGAGAGCATTGCGAGGAATAAATGTTCAACGGAAATATATTCATCCTTGAGGGCTTTAGCTCTTTCGTCAGCGCGAGTGAAGAGTCTTTCGAGTCTCTGGGTGATATAAATTTTCCCTTGTTCTGTTCCTGAACCTGTTACGCGGGGAAGTTTCGAGAGTTCGTTTTCGGTTGACTTCAAGATTTCGCGGCTGTCGATATTCATTTTGCGGAGAATTTGGGGTATCAGCCCTTCAGAGTCTCTGAGCATAGCGCATAACAGGTGTTCGCAGTCAACCTGCTGATGATTATATTCTGATGCTATGGCCTGTGAAGCGGTTAATGCTTCTTGGCTTTTTCGTGTCAGTCTGTTAATATCCATTGTAAAATCACATCCCTTTAACCAAGTCTGACTAATTATAGCTGAGAATTATTTTATTGCAAGGAATATTTTATGATTGTTTAACAAAATTTTGCAGAATATAGGATAATTAACAGCAATAAAATATCAGGAGGACAGGGCAGGTTTTATGGCAAAGAGTATCAAGAGGAACTATGTTTATAATATGATTTACAATGTACTTATAGTTCTCACGCCGCTTATTACAGCTCCTTACACGTCGAGGATATTTCATGCTGACGGAGTTGGGATTATAAGCTTTGTGGCATCGGTTACCGCGTATTTTAATCTTTTCTCAGATATGGGGTCAGGCGGTTACGGGCAGCGAGAAATTGCTTATGTGAGAAATGATATAGAGAAACGCAGCATAATTTTCTGGGAAGTTATGATTTTCCGAATAGTCAATACGGCAATAGCACTGACAATATATTTAATTATCGCGCTGTTTTTTGTGAAGTCTCACCGTACAGTATTCTTAATTTACGCAATAAATATTGTAAATACGGTATGTGCTATTGGATGGTTTCTCGTAGGGCTTGAAGAATTTGGAAAAATAGTATTCCGCAATCTCATAATCAAAATAATCGATATTGCATTTCTTTTTACATTTGTCAGGAAACAATCAGATCTTCCGCTTTACGCAGGAGCATATGCGTTTTTCAGCTTAATGGGAAATGTTGCCTTATGGGGATACCTGAAGGGATACATCATTAAGCCCGACTTGAAATCGCTTCACCCTTACAGGAACATCAAAACTATATTGTCCTTGTTTGCTCCAAGCATAGCGATTCAGGTATATACCGTACTGGATAAAACGATGATAGGGATTTTCACTGAAGGCACATTCGAGAACGGATATTACGAGCAGGCTTTGAAAATCTCAAGGATAGTACTTGCTCTGGTAACTTCACTTGCTGGCGTAATGATTCCGAGAATAGCCTACCTTTTCGGCCAGAATGACCGCGAACAGATCAGCTTCTACATGTACAGGAGCTATAGTTTTGTCTGGTTAATTTCTGTACCGCTCTGTCTGGGGCTTATCGGAATATCAGATAATCTTGTCCCTTGGTTCTTTGGGCCGGGATATGATAAAGTTGCGGGGCTTCTAAAAATTTCCAGCTTCATTATTATCGCTATAGGCTTCGGCAATACTACAGGCAATCAGTATCTCATTCCTACGAAACGTCAGCACCTTTTCACTTACTCCGTAGTTACAGGAGCAGTCATAAATTTCTCAATGAACATCGTACTAATCAGAATGTACCAGTCTTACGGAGCCGTTATAGCTTCAGTCGTTGCCGAAATAGCAGTTACATCGGTTCAGTTCTATATTGTGCGAAAGGAAATCAGCTCTTACCGCGTAATCATTTCAGGCATAAA
>JAFSLR010000186.1 GCA_017448375.1 Synergistaceae bacterium
ACCTTTGAGACCTAATGAGCCGTTTGTGAGTCTCGCAGTGTTAGTGATTAGGATTCGTATTATCTCCGCAAAACCTAACGTAGCTATACCGAGATAATCACCGCCGAGTCTCAGCACAGGAAGTGCAACAAGAAGCCCGAAAAACGCCGCAACGAGTCCCGCGATTATTATTGACGCGATGAAAGGCGTGTTGACTTCAAGCAGCCAGGGATAAATGTCCTCAAGAATCCACATTGCATTTTTCTGCGACGGTGTGAGGACAAGCAACGCTGAGACATACGCCCCTATTGCCATGAATCCCGCGTGGCCTAATGAGAACATTCCCGTTATGCCGTAAATCAGGTTGAGGCTCAATGCGAGTATTGCGTTGATTGCGATTAGGTTTAGGATTCTCTGCCAGTAACCGTTGAGGAAGAGAGGAGCTTTATCGAGGAAGAACGCGAAAAGTATTACAGAAATAACAGTGAGGATTAAATTTCTTGTCCGTCTCATTATATTTTGTCCTCCAGTTTCTCGCCTAATAAACCTGTCGGCCTGAATAACAATATCATTATCAGAAGCAGGAACGCAAACGCATCTTTATACCCCGAAAGAGTCGGGAAGAATGCAACCGACATTATCTCAACGAATCCGAGAATCAATCCGCCTATCATCGCTCCCGGCACTGACCCTATTCCCCCGAACACAGCCGCAATAAACGCCTTAATCCCCGGAGTCATTCCCATAAACGGCTCAACACGAGGGTAACGCAACGCCCACATTATTCCCGCAACTGCCGCCAACGCCGAACCGAGTCCGAAAGCGAGCGCAATAATCTTGTTGACCGAGACACCCATCATTCTTGTTGTCTCAATGTCGAATGAGATTGCACGCATTGCGAGTCCGGGTTTCGTGCAGTACAAGAGCCACATTAAACCGCCCACAAGTACGAACGCTACAACAGGTACGAGAATCCCCAACGGAATCAATCTCACTCCGCCCGATAACTCAATAGGCTGCATGAGTATTGGAGGCTGCACGACAGGCCGGGGCATTCCCGTAAACACTACGACCGCGAAATTTTCGATGAAGAATGAGACTCCTATTGCGCTTATGAGTGCTGAGATTCGCGGAGCTTCACGCAATGGCTTGTAGGCTATTCGGTCAACGAGGAGTCCGCAAATTGTCGTGAGGATTACAGCAATGATTACGCCGACAGCCCAAGGGAGATGATATACGATTGTCGCAAAGTAAACGAAATACGCGCCGAGCATGAATATATCACCGTGAGCAAAGTTTATGAGTCTCAAAATCCCGTAGACCATCGTGTAGCCCACAGCAACAAGCCCGTAAAGCGATCCGAGACTCAATGCGTTAATGAAATGCTGAATGAATATGTTTAAGTTCAAATATTTTCAGCCCTTTCTGAATTTAGAATTTGAGAAAAATTTTATCATTGCCGTAAAAAAAATCAGAATTTTTATCTCTTTGTTTGTTGACTGAACCGTGAAATTTTTTCTGAAAGTTATAATATAATAGACTTAATTCATATATTAACACGATAATTAGGGAAGGTGTTTATCATTATGGGGGTACGCAAACCCGAAGATACGCGGAGTTTCGCACTATGCGCTCACGGCGGGGCTGGCAAAACTTCACTCGCTGAGGCAATGCTTTTCGACAACGGCAACATTACCCGTATGGGAAACGTTCAGAACGGAAACACAGTGAGCGATTTCCAGTCCGAAGAACAGAAGCGTAACATCTCAATCTCAACATCACTCCTCACACTCGAACGCAAAGGAAAAACTTTCTACGTCCTCGACGCTCCAGGCTACGCAGACTTCACCGGCGAAATGAGCGCGGCTATACGTGTAGCTGACACAGCAGTTATACTCGTAAGCAGCGTTGGCGGAATCGAAGTCCAGACTTCAAAAGCATGGGAATACGCCGAACATCATAACGCCCCAGTCTCATTCGTTGTCTCGAAAATGGATCGTGAAAACGCTGACTTTGAGAAAGTTCTTGCTGACATAAAGTCTCAGTTCTCACAGAATGCACTTCCCGTTTTCCTTCCGATAGGTGCAGGCGAAAAGTTCACGGGGATCGTTGACGTTCTCAAAGGAAAATCCTACACGTACAAGCCGGACGGTTCCGGGAAATTCACTGAGGGCGAAATACCTTCAGACCTTGCAGACGAGTCAGCCTCAGCGCGTGAAGCACTTGTTGAAGCAGCTGTTGAAATGGACGATGATTTAATGGAGAAATACCTTGAGGGTGAAGAAGTTTCACAGGCAGATTTTGAGCGCACTCTCAAGAAAGCAATCGCCGCAAAAAGAATCATGCCCGTTTTCGCACTTTCAGCAACCGCAAATATCGGAGTCCCTCAGTTTATGGATTTCATTGCGGATTACTTCCCGTCGCCCGTAGACATTGGAGCGATTGAGGCTTCTGACGGCGTTAAGGCTGAACCGAAAGTTGACGCTCCGTTCTCAGCATTATGCTTTAAGGTCATGGCAGATGCTTTTGTCGGGAAACTCTCATTCATTCGCGTATATTCGGGAACTCTCTCGTCAGAAGGAAGCAACATCTACAACGTAAGCAAGGGTGAAGATGAGCGAATATCCTCCTTCAAGATTATGACGGGTAAAGACGGAAAAGACGTTAAAGAAGTAATAGCGGGCGATATAGTAGCAATCCCGAAATTACAGAGCGCGAGAGTCGGTCATACATTGGCGACAAAGGGAGGATTCTCGGCGCAATTCCCTGCGATTGAGTTCCCGAAACCTGTTTACAGCGTTGCAGTGAGTGCCAAGACCCGTGCAGATGAGGACAGGCTCGGAAATGCAGTATCAAGAATCCTTGAGGAAGACTGCTCATTGACGTTTGAGAAAAACGCAGAGACCCGCGACAATGTTCTGTCAGGAATGGGAGATATGCACATCAACATAGTACTCTCGAAGCTGAAGGAAC
>JAFSLR010000187.1 GCA_017448375.1 Synergistaceae bacterium
ACGCTTGTTGTAACATTTTTCCCTGCAAGCATATTGATTACGCTGTTTTCGGAGTTTGCGAATGTGTCGGCTACTTTTGCGAGCTGTTCGGCATCAGAGGACGAAATTTCATCGACATCACCGAAATCTCCCCCGCCTGAAAGACGCGCGTTAATCTCATCGGGACTCAGTAAATCATCAGGCATTAATCATATCTCCTTTCATGCGTTGTCATCTTTTGGTGTAATTTCGGGTATTTCCTGCGTCAAAACTTTCGTCAGCTCGACCGCCATATGACCGTTGAGAGTTCCGGGACGTGCCTTGAAGCGTACCTGATTCCCGACTCTAACATCAATATGGGAGTCTTTTAGCTCATCAAGTTTAATGACATCTCCGGGCTGAAGCGCGTAAACGTCTCCGAGCGACAATACAGTGTGTCCTAGCTCCATCGCAAGAGGCATGTTTACCTTCATGATTGAGTTGTTCAGCCATTGCCTGACCTGGTCGTCTCCCTTATGGCTTGTTGAGGCGAACCACTGCTGACTCGAAAGCCTGTCCATAATCGGCTCAATCAGGAAGTACGGAAAACATAAGCTGACCATACCTTCAACATCAGAGACTCTCAGCTTCATTATGACAACGAGAACCATATCACTTGGGGAGCAGATCTGAACGAAAAACGGATTACTCTCCATTGACTCAAATCTGAATCTCACGTCAACAACCGTGCTCCAGCTGTCCTCAAGCAATTCTAATATCCTCATGATTACGCGCTCAATAACGGTTTTCTCGATGTCGGTCAATTCACGAATGTTTCCTGAGAATGTTCCTCGCCCGCCTAACATACGGTCAATAATCGTGAATACAAGAGCCGGATTAATTTCAATGAGCATTGAGCCTTCAAACGGGTGCATTTCGATTAATCCTATAACTGTAGGTTGTACCATGTAATTCACAAATTCTTCGTATGCAAGCTGTTCAACGGAAGCAATTTCTGCTGAGACGATAGAGCGTATGAGCGTGGATAAAACCGTAGTCATCTGGCGTGCAAATGACTCGTGAATCATCTGTATTGCGCGTAACTGGTCTTTGCTGAACTTGTCGGGACGCTTGAAATCGTAGATTTTGAGTTTTGCGTACTCGTCAGCCTTAGCGGCAATATCATCAATATTTGCGCCGCTTGAGATTGACTTCATTAAAGCGTCAATAGCGTCCTGTGATAATACATCGGGCATAATTCCGGCCTCTTTACTGTAAGACTATGCTCTCAAAGAGTACGTTTGTGATTGGAGCTTCTCCGCCGACATCCGGGAGCATTCGGTTTAATGAGCGTTTTATGTCTCCGGCAAACTGCAACGTTCCTTCCGCGCTTGTGAGGTCATCATATACTCTGTCTTTCACGAGCATGAAGACTTCATTGCGTATTCTCATGAGCCATCCGGGTGTCTGAATGAGAGCTGCTGCTCCTTCCTTTTCGGTAAGCTCAAGGGACAACGCGAAACTGATTACGTGCCGTCCTGCTCCGGCTAAGTTGCTGGTGAACTCCCCGATTGATACTACGGGGCCGGGGTTCTGAACTACTTTTGCGGTGCCGACTGCGTTTGTGTCTTCGGGTGCCATTGTGCGTCCGAGAATGAGTCCGCCTCCGAAACCTACAGCGAACATCACGAGTCCTATTACTGCGAAAATTATTATGCGCTTCAAGTTTATATTTCCTCCCTGATTTTATGACTAGAATATTGCTGGGATACCTGCTTCGATACAAATCATGTTAGCTTGAATCCTAGTGAAAGTATTATGTCTTCCAACAGGAACACGCCTTCCATGTTTGTTGACGAATATTGTATGGTTTCCTCCCTCACGCAGCTTGAAGAAACCGTACTGCTTCAGGTGTCTGATTATATCTCTGCGCTTAACAGACATTTGCGAGTAAAGCCTCTTTCTCAATCATTACAGATATAGGCTTCACTTCAAACGGCAGGTGCGGAATCTCATCGCCGTCCTCATAGTAAGCAAGAGCCATTTCACGCGCGGCATCTTTCAGCATAAATTCGCATTCTTCAAGGTCTTTGCCTGATGTAATGACGTTCGGCCATTCCAGCAGCTGACCCATATAGCCGCCGGTCTCTTCAAGTTTCGTGTAACAAGCTGTAAATTTCACTATAAATCCCTCCTTAACATGCGAGCGTTTAGAATATCGGTTTTAATCCTGCTTCCTTGCAGACTTCATTCGCTGATATTCTGTCGAAAATTTTATGACGCTTCACCGCTACAGCCCTTCCGTCTGGATGTACATAAAAGCTGTGGCGTTTTCCTTCACGCTTCAGATAAAAACCGTTTTGCTCCAAATATCTTACGACATCCCTGCGCTTAACTGACATGCACCATCAATGCCTCTTCTGCCGGTAAACATTCGGGCGCAACTGATACATACATCGGCTCAAAAATTAACGGGGCATACGGAATCTTCCTGCCGTCTTCCTCGTAAATTTCTGCCATTTCTCCGGCTGCTTCCTGCAAAAGCTCCCGGCAGTCGTCAAGGTCATCACCTTCTGTAATAACTCCCGGCCATTCCAATAATTTACCCATATATCCGTGTTCTAATTTCCTGTAACACGCTGTAAATTTCACCGTAAATCCCTCCTTAACGTTTCGGGTACTGCGACAAGAACACAATCTCAACCCTTCGATTCAACGCTCTATGTTCGCTCGTATCATTGGGCACTATCGGCTGAGCCGAACTGAATCCCGTTGCCTGAAGTTTCACGGGGTCAAATCCTCCCTCACTCTGCATGTAGCTTGCAACCGCCGCCGCTCTCATGGCCGAAAGCCCCCAGTTATCGCGGTAAATTCCGCCTCTGAGAATCCCTGAGTCCGTATGACCTTCAACCGCCGCAAACGGAACACGATCCCTCACAAGCTCCGAAATCTTATAGAGTGCCCGCTTTCCTTCCGGCCTTAACTCCGCGCTTCCCGGCATGAACATGAACTGATCGCTGATTGAGACGGCGACTCCCCGCTGGTTGATTGAAACCTGTAT
>JAFSLR010000188.1 GCA_017448375.1 Synergistaceae bacterium
CCATTCTGTTATAAGTGGAAAATTGCCTGTATTTTACCACCCTTCGCAATAGGACATCTATTGTAAATCTGATATTCTGAAAATTGAAATGGCGATATAATTTCTGCAATCACAAAATCAAAAGGAGGATTTCAGGAATGAAACGTAAAATTTTGACCGTACTGTTTATTTTGGGAATTGCAGTTTTAGCTCTCAATGCCTCAAGGGGTAATGACGAGTTAAAGCGAATGGGAATATTTCTGAGCAACTTCACGGAACTTGGAATGTATGATATTGACATTGATACGGTAGAGGACGCAGACTTAATCCGATTTGGTATCGGCCACAACGTAATCAACAATCCCAAATCGACCCTCAAACGCTGTAATCTTCGGGACTGTGAGTACGGGTCTTCGCTGATGTCGGGGGCAGCAGTAGCGGCGAGCGTGAGGAAATATTTTGACCTTGAAGTGAGGCACAAAAACGTATTGGGACATTCGCCGGAAGCAGGTTATGACGGGGACAACTACCACTTCAACGCAAGGGACTGGCACGAGGATACGGTGTATTACGCGGAAGTCCAGAACGTGAGACAGGGAAGGGGCTTCGTTCAGATGGACGGAGAACTCTACAACATAAAGCGGAAATCAGACAGGCCGGCTTATTTTGTGGCGAAAGCTAAGCCCTACAGGTATAACGGTAAAAATACGTGGGCTATTCTCTCACTGACTACGGAATGGAAATAATGACCGAAAGAATACGCCTTATATACTCAAAACGCGGGGGAGCATGTTTCGTCCCACATATCGCACTCGCTCAGATGTTCACGCGCTCAGCCGCAAGAGCAGGTATCCCCCTCGAAATGACACAGGGATTCTCGCCCCGCGCAAAAATCTCATTCGGCCCTGAACTTCCCGCAGGAGTCGTCGCCCTCAATGAGCCTGTAGACATCTTCACGCACGGACATCACCCCGATATAGTCGCGCTCATGAACGCCTCACTCCCTGAAGGATTCACCGTATCACGCGCAATTTATCCCGCTGAAGGCACGCCCAATCTCGGAAAATCCTGCAAGCACGCCGAATATCTTTTACGCACAACTAACGGCCATGACATCACGCAGAATGCCGCCAACTTCTGGGCTGACTCCGTAATTCTCCACGAAAATATTGACGGCTGGTCGCGCCTCGTAATCTCAGAACCCGCTCAAAACCCTATAGGCGGTCTCGTTCGTCATCTCATTGAGAATGAAATTATTTCAGGCTGGCATGAAATTAACGCAGTAAGAATAGCAGTAGGCATTTATGACAGAGTCTCAGGGAGCGTTAAATTATGACGGTAAAAATCATCGCTGACCTCAGAGAACACGAACAGTCAAGAGTAGCACTCCTTGAGGACGGGAAGTTGACGGAAATATTCATTGAGTTTAACTGCAACGAGGACGGAATGTTATCGCCCCGCGAAAAATCATCGTCATCAATAAGAGAAGGCGACATCTTCAAGGCACGTGTTGAGACTTTAGTCCCCGCTATAAGTGCTGCATTTGTGAAACTTTCCAGAAAAACTCGGAGCACAGTTACAGGCGCAAATAACGCATTTATGTACGTAAGCGAAATGCAAGACCCTTCAGCCGTAAAGCCCGGCCATGAAGTCATAGTTCAGGTTATCCGAAACGCCCGTAAGAATAAAGCTCCCCGCGTTACCCCACGAATATCAATTCCTGGAAGATGGCTCGTCCTCGTCCCTAATAGTGATGAAGTAGGTGTATCACACAGAATTTCAGACCCTAACGAGCGCAAAAGACTCAAAGTTTTAGCCGAAACGCTCAAATCTGAGATGCATAATCACGGAGTAATCATACGAACAGCCGCTGAAAATATCACGGAAGAATACTTGCGCGCTGACCTTCAATCGCTCCTCGAACTGTGGAAGGAAATTTCACGGAAAGCCGATAACACTCAAGCACCTTGCATGTTATACCGTGATATAGGGACTTTGGGAAGGGTATTGCGCGATGAAATTTCGGGGAAAATTGATGAGATTATTATTGATGACCCTGACGAATTTTTGAACGCTCAGAATTTTATTGATACTTTCTGCCCTGAATGCCCCGATGTTAAATTGTATGACGGTGTAACGCCTATATTCGAGTATTTTGGGATTGAGGACGAAATAAGGAAAGCTGTTGACAAAAAAGTCTGGCTTAAATCCGGCGCATATCTCATAATTGAGCAGACAGAAGCATTAACCGTTATTGATGTTAACACGGGGAAATTCACGAGTGAACCCGACATGAGGCACACTGTACTTTCAACGAACAAAGAAGCAGCAGAAGAAATTTCGCGTCAGCTAAGACTGCGGGCTATAGGCGGTATTATTGTTGTTGATTTTGTTGACATGGATTGTGAAGAGGACAAGCACGAACTGTTACAGCACTTCCAGAAATTTTTATCGCACGACAGAATGAAGGCGAGAGTTTTCAGCATTACGAGATTGGGACTTGTTGAGCTTACGAGGAAGAGAGAACGTCCAGACTTGAAGAGCGTTTTGACTCGGAGCTGTCCTTTGTGCGGGGATAATGGATTTGTTGAGCGTGAAGAGAGTATTGCGATTTCGGTCAAGAGATTCATACGCAAAATCACGGGTGCGAATAACGCCGAAGCATTCCTGATTCAGACGGACAACTATTCGGCACAATATATCTGTCATTATCTCGATGAATGGGAGTCGGAGTTTGGGCGAAAGATTTTCATTGCGGGAACTGAGGACTTTACGCGCGGAAAATATCGTCTCGACTTTCAGGGGAATATTTCTGACGCTGAGAGGACAGCCAGAGACTTACGTCAAAGCAATAAAGGCAAGGTTATAATATACAAGACATAAAGTAAAAGGGAGTGTGAAGTTTGCAGAAAATAGAGTGCAGGGAAAAAACTTTGAAGCAGCTTTTGCTGAACACAAAGTATACAATTAACTACTACCAGCGCGAATATATGTGGCAGAGGAAGCAAATTGCAGAACTCATTGACGATCTCACCTCAGAATTTCTTATGTCATACAAGCCGGACGATTCACGGGAAGCGGTGAAGGATTACGGAAGTTATTTCATGGGTGATATTGTTCTTGCCGGAAGAGAGAACGCAATCGTAGACGGCCAGCAGCGTTTAACCTCGTTGACTCTCCTTCTGATGTACATTAACAACAGGCTGCGAAAACTCGGCAAAAGTTACAGCAACATTGAGGGAATGATATTCTCAGAGTCATATGGCAAAAAGTCATTCAATATTGACGTTGCTGACCGCACGGAGTGTATGAACGCAATCTTTAACGACAAACCGTTTGACGCTTCCAATTCGGGGAACTCAGTCAAAAATCTTTGTGGCAGGTATGAAGATATAGTTGACCTTTTTCCCGATGAAATTAATGATGATATTCTTCTCCATTTCTGCGACTGGCTAATGGACAACGTATTATTCTCCGAAACAACCGCCACAGCAGAACAGGACGCTCAAAAGATTTTTGTTGCAAAGAACGACAGAGGAATCAGCCTCACGCCTTCAGAAATGCTCAAAGGATATATTCTCTCGGAGATAAAAGATGACGAAAAGCGCGGCGAACTCAATGAACTCTGGAAGAAAACATCAGAGGCACTCACGAAGAATAACCCCGGCGGTGATGATGTATTCATAAGAGTGTGGCTCAGGGCGCAGTATGCAAAGACAATACGAGACCAAAAAGCAGGCGCAGTAAATGAGGATTTTGACATTATAGGCGGTGCGTTTCACAACTGGGTGCGCGATGAAAAATCAAAACTCGGCCTTTCTACACCTGATGATTACGAACGCTTTGTGCGAACCTTTGCTGAGTTTGCCGGAATATATCTGAGAATACGAAACGCAGAACAAGTTTTTGCTGATGAAACATGCTATATATTCTACAATGCAAAAGTTAATTTCACGCTTCAGGCACAGCTACTTCTTGCACCGATATGTTCAGGCGACTCGAAAGACACCGTTACGCAGAAGATTTCACTGACAGCAAGATTCATTGAGATATATATCATCGCCCGCATAATGAACGGAAAATCACTGGGCTACAGTACAATCAAGAATTATGTGTTTGACCTCACAAGGACTTTAAGACAGCTTACGGTTGACAACCTGAAAAAAGAACTCATGAGCGAGTACAGCAAGCTGGGATATGCTCCAGACAAGCTAATGTATGATTTCGTTCTCAACCAGTACAGGAAGAAATATATCAAGCATATTCTCGCAAGGGTAACAAGTTTCATCGAAAAGCAGTCAGGATTAACCTCTAATTACTGCGACTATATGGACACAGCAACAAAGAATCCGTTTGAGATTGAACACGTAATCGCGAATCATTATGACCGGTTCAAGAGTGAATATGATAACGAGTCAGAGTTTCAGGAATGGCGGAACAGTATAGGTGCGCTCCTTCTTCTGCGGAAAAAAATCAACGCAAGCCTCAGCGACTCAAATTATGCTGACAAGCTCGTTAAGTACTGTTCAACCGAAGGCAACATTTACGCGGCCTCGCTCGGTGATTCAGCATATGCGAATAACCCGGGATTCATTCAGTTCGTGCAGGACAATAATCTTCCCTTCAAGCCGTACAAGACATTCGGTCAGGCTGAAATTTCAGAACGCATAAAACTCCTGGAAAAACTTTTCGCAATGATATGGAACTCCGATATGTTCAAACCGTAACATAAAAAGGCAGTACTTGCCCGCGAAAACATGTACTGCCCTTAAGCTATTCTTTCACAAAAAGTTTTCTTATCCTCCCGAAAAATATTCCGGCTATCACAAATATTATTCCCGTAACCGTAAATCCCCATGCCTTTGGGAGGAAGCCGAAAAGATGGTCGAAGAAATATCTTGCCGCTAACATTGCGAAGAACATCACGCCGATTCCCGAATGACCCCGCCAGATGTTGAACAGCATTAACCCCGCAACTATCACCGCATTGATTACGGGGTAAACGTTCCGGCCCGACACGAACTCCGAGCCCCGCCAAAATTCCGGCCATGTCAGCAACAGCCCGAAAACACCGAGCATTAACAGCCCCATAATCTGAGCGTCGCGATAACCCGCAAGAAATGACATCACTGCACCCACAGCCGCAAGTATAATCAGCGACCAAGTTCCGCCGAAACACAGACTCATTCGCGAGGCAAGAAGAAGCAATGTCAGCATCATGTTCAGCATTAAGGCAGCACGGTCTCTAACTGCAAGCCACAAGAGCCACAACGCAATCACGAGAGCGAACGCGCTGTAAGGTGCAAAAAATTCCATCAGCGTTAATTTTGCCGTCCTCACGAAATAAAGCGAGAATACATTTATTGCTTCAGTCTCAATCATCCACGCTAAAGAAAGTGCCTGAGACAAATACATCTGCCATTCGTCCCGCGTAACCCCCGAAGTTATTACCGTCTCAGCAATCCAGTATCCTAGAAACTCAGCAAGCGTTAAAGGGTAATCGTACATGTGAGTGATGAGATATATTCCACCGCCGAATATCCCGCTCGAAAGAAGAAGGAATGCTTTTCCCGTTTTAGTCTCACGGCCAGTGAATATATACGCCGCCAATGACGCAACGTAAGCCGCCGAAATTATGGAGACACGGAACATTTTACCGAGTTCGTGCCAGTGAGCCATCATGAAACTTACCGCCCCAAGTCCGAGAAGAATTATTCCAGCCGTAAGCATTATGAGGCGTAAATTTCGCGGTTTAACGTCATAAAGCGACAAGATATTTTCTGCCTGTTCAGGGGTAATTATTCCTTCGTCCGCCCAAATCTCACTCTCTGTGCTGAGAAATTCCATCTCCTTTTTGCTGATCTTTGA
>JAFSLR010000189.1 GCA_017448375.1 Synergistaceae bacterium
CAATATCGGGGGGCTGAAGTAATTTAGCTGCTTGAAGAGTTTGTCGTCGTCGGTGATATTGATGTAGACCGTTGACATGAGCATACAGCCGAGAAGCGGCGAAACCCCAAGCATCTCGCAGATTCCGCAGAAGCCGAAAAGTATTGCCACCGAGACAATGAGCCTGTTGTCGGTCGAGCGGTGAGTAAGAAGAATCTTCATCAAGACTCCCATCAATGCCCCGATGATTACGCTCGCAAAGTTCATGAGTATTGGCAAAGCGACGTTCTTGAAATCAACCCCTGAACCCGAAGCCGAAAGCGCGAGTGCCGCCGAAATAGCCACGCTGTACGCGACGAGTCCGACTACATCATCGAGGGCAACAACCTGAAGAAGTGTGTTGACGAAATCGCCGTGCGCTCCAGTTTGACGGATAGTCATCATCGTTGAAGCCGGAGCAGTCGCCGAAGCTAGAGCCGCGATTACCGCCGAGAACGCTAGATCCATTCCGAGAACCCAATATGCCGCGATGAAAACGAACACTGACGCAACGCAAGCCTCAAGTATGGTGATAACGAGGACTTTCATTCCGTTCCCTCGAAGGGCATTGAGACGGAAGAACTGACCTGTGCTGAAAGCTATGAAAGCCAGCGCGATATTCGGGAGGAAGACCGTGCTGTCAGTGATGGCTTCAGGCACAAGGTTGAGACAATAGGGGCCGATTAGTATTCCTGTGATGATGTAAGCGGTAACGTTCGGGAGTTTGAGGAGTTTGGTGATTCTAGTGAGGGCGAAACCGAACATGAGCATTAACGCTACTGTCATTACTGCAACGCTGGCCGGCGAACCTTGATGTAGATATTCTACAAAATGGGCAAACAATTTATACGCACTCCTTTCCTGTGTCTTGTTTGCACATGCCGCTAAAAAATTTCAACCCCTAAGCACGCCAGCACAAAGGGGTCAATTATTTGGGGAATATTCTAACATTTTTTCGAGTTTGCACTATTGTAACTGTTACTTATTCGTTGTGAAAAATTTTCAGGTATTGACACATAAGAAATTCAGGTTATAATGTTTGACGTAACGAACAAATGACGGACTCAGTCAATAAAGAAAGCTCAACACCTGCAAGAAGGGCTTTCAAGAAGAGATAATGACACCCTCGTTCTTGTTCGTCAGTCAGGTCGCTCCTCATAAGGGCGTGGATTGAAAAGAATCGTTGAAATAGTTTTACCCCCCTCAAAAAAATTTAGGCCTTATCTCTCAGGGATAGGGCCTTGTTTTTTGTACTCGCACAACGTAGTCGCGTTGAAAGAAGTCCACGAAGTCTTAAGTCTGCCAAAAATCTATTTTCAGAGCAATAATAGAGTCCCAGCCCCGATAAGCACACACCCAATGATTGATTTCAAGCTGAACTCTTCATGAAGAAATACCCAAGCCAGTATCAGAGTTATTACAACTGACAGTTTATCGACTGGCACAACCTTTGACGCTGCTCCCAACTGTAATGCACGATAATAACAGAGCCACGACGCTCCTGTTGCTAGACCGGAGAGAATTAAGAATAACCAACTTTCACTGCTGATAGAAGTGAGTTTGCCGTTATGTGTCAGAAAGACGATTCCCCACGCCATGATCAAGACAACCGTTGTGCGGATCGCTGTCGCAAGATTAGAGTTCACACCTTCAATGCCTATCTTTGCGAGAATTGAAGTTAGTGCCGCAAAAAACGCTGAACCTAATGCAAAATATAGCCACATGCTTATTTTGTTACCTTAATCTAGTATATTGCAAAGTAGGGCTTCACACCCACGGTAAATATCTTCATATGCTCTGGCAAAATTTCTTGTGTACCATGGATCAGACACACTCCCGTTCTCACCGGCAAATGACATCATAAGCCGGACTTTGTTCTCTGGATCATTACGCACGATATAATTTATGTCCGCTAGGTTCTCCTCGGCCTTTGCGTCAAGATAAATGTCATTCTCTAGTTCTTCCATTGTTACCGCTGACGAGATGATGAACTTTTCTCTGATCTCTGTTCTTCAGTCATATTCAGCGTTGAATGTATTATACTACCTAAAGATGTCGGAGTCCTTCTTGAGCGTGTTGATAACTTACAGCATTTCAGGAGTGCTGCTTTCTGTCTTTGTCATTTTGGCAGCGTGGGTGAGTAAAGTTAATATGTTGCCCGTGCTTCCCGTCCTTGTTGCGAGCGTAATATTCCTGTTTCTGGTTTTCTTCTTCTCGGTCAATATAACTTTGGGGAAAAATTATTCTGCTTCTTCACATCAATAATGCTGGGAGCGTTTTGTCTATTGTACTCGATAGTATTGATGGCAAGTTTCGAGGCGGTAAATGACCTCTGGGAATCAACACGACTCTTAACCATTGAAGTTGGTTTAGTATCGCTAGGACTGTCAGCCTTAATCTTGATTGCGTTTTTCAAGATGTTGACGAAAGATTTACCCATGCTGTTGCGTGAAGAACGAATCAATGGGATGTGGGATTTTCTTTTTCTGATACCGTTTATGGCACTCCTTTTAATATCATGGCTTACACCGGAATATCCTAAATACCTGCTGGTTGGACGTTACAGAATAATAGCACTTGTTGTTTTGACGTTAATACCGTTGATAACTTACTTAATCTTCATCGCCGCCAAACTCAATAGCTCAACTTCAGGACTTTCCTGCATACTGCTACCATAAGTAACTTCAAGTGTGGTAATATATTTTTATTATACAGAAGGGAGCGATGAATACGCCTAAGACGGCCAAACCGATAAAGAATAAAGATTGGGAGACTGCATCATTTGCGGCCTTGATGTTTTCGATCAGAGACTATAAGGACAGACTATCAGAGACTCATGGTGTTAAGCTCAACTCAAGAAGCAGGGAAATTGATGTGCGGATCATTGACCAGTCAACCCAACCAACCCGCATCAACCATGCAATCGCCTACTTCTTCGAGAGGCACAATCTAATAGAGCTTAAGAACCCAAAAGAACAGCTTAACATTGATGTCTTCTGGAAGGGAATCAGCTATGCCGCTCAGTACAAGAGCAGCGGTTATGATGACACAACGAAGAAAACCGGTGTGAACATCAAGCCTATGAGTGATATTACCCTGACGTTCCTTCGCATCACAAAGCCTGAAAAGCTGCTCGACTATCTGG
>JAFSLR010000190.1 GCA_017448375.1 Synergistaceae bacterium
GAGACGGTCGGCAAGGTCTGTTACAGTAACGCTCCTTCCAGTGCTTTCGAGAAGGAACAACTCTTCAAGATAATCTTCAATTCTAGGAGACAGCATAAATTCTCACCTCAAATTCTCGTGAATGTCATCATTATACCTGTTAAAGCGGAATTTTTGCGGGCTATGTTTGCGGGCTATGCTGTAACTTGTCAGTCGTATCATTAGGCTGTATGCTCCTCAATATTATATTTTCACTGAACGGCCAAATAATTTATGATTGAGTTTACTCCCATAACGTTGAGCGTTTTCATCAAGGCGGCTTCCTGAATCCTTCCAGAAGATTCAATGAGAGAATCCGCAGCACGTTTCGTCATATAAGGCTTGGAATATAATTTTGACAGCTCAGGCTTACGGCTGAAAATCTCCGTAGTGTTAATGCTGAGAGTTTTTGCTTTCGATGAAATGTATTTTGTGAAATCCGAAATATTTTCCCACGACGGTATCGACATCTCCGACATTATTACGGCACTACGACTCCCAAGTTCGCCGAATAATGACGCTGTATCCTTCTTCATTTCGCTGACAGAGTATTTAGCGGCCATGTTGGAAATCGTCAACGAGAGTTCTTTCTTTGTTATATCTACAAATTTATCACGTACTTCTTTTGCGGCTTTCTTTGCGTATTTTTTGAGAAATGTTTTAGCGTTACCCTTCGCAATTTCCTTCACAAACGTAACTGCTGACTTTGCCATAGGTATAAGCTCCATTAAATCCATCGCTCCATCTAAGCATTCAAGGACAGTTGGAGTCTTCCCGTAAATAACGTAATTATATATCGGCGCAATCGCGTCATGGCCGGGAATATATCCCGCAATACGGCTTTCAGTACTCTCTTCAATCTCTAAAGGCTCACCCGTATAACGGTCAATCGTGTAATTCTCAAGCAAAAATTTTGCAGCATTATCAAGTTTTGAAATATTTTCGGTGTACTTATGCCCCGTAACATTATCGTAAAGCATGAACATTAAAAGCTCTTTACGCCTTGAGACATTCGGGTGATTCAGGATTAATCCCTGAATATTTCCCGCAAACCTGAAATGAATTGCCGCCTGAAGCCCCATTAGCCCGAAATCCTTTACAGCCTCAATAACCGGCGAAACGTCCTGAACATCTCCGCGCCAGTCAACCATAAGTAGCTTTGAGACATCAAGAAGGGAGCTGAATTTCCTGCACATCTCAGCAGCCCCGTCCCCGTATCTCAATACAAACTTCATGAATAACGCCTCATTAACAGGCGCAAGAGAACCCCCGAAATTATTATCGTCATCAGGAAGATTCATTATCTCTGCCGTGTAACGTGCTATTTTCCTCCGGCTGTCAGGCGATAAAGTATTCAGGAAATTTACGGCCTCGACTCCTGCGTTTGACTGCGACAAAATTACAGCATAAGCCATGATGAAGCGTTCATGCTTCGTACCTTCGAGGAGTTCCGAAAGCGAAAAGAACAGTTCAGGGCATAACATTACGGTGAAGAATGAGTCAGCCCCGCAGATTTTCAGAGCCTCAGAGAGACGCGGATATTTTCGGAAAGTTTCAGGCAACCTCTTCTGCTCATCATCAGGGAGAAACCACGATAACACGATGATTTGCCCGCCCGTCTCATCAATAAGCCTCGAACCTTCGCGCCCCGTGTTAATGAGGAACGTTAAGCCGTTTGGGTAATCGCAGAAAGCCTTTAACGTGTCGTAATCAGCCCGTGATATTTCGTGGAGCAATTTCCCGTAACATTCGTGGTCATTGGCTTTGAGTTCGTGAAGTAAGTTTGCGGGCATTAAAGGCGAGTCGGGAATCTTCCTTGCGTAATAATTCGCCTTTCTCCCTGTGAATGACATTCCAGAGTCTTTGAGGCTTGCTGATTTAACCCCGCTGTAATACTTCGCTATGTCCTCAGAATCGCAGACCGTAAACGCCGTAAGAATATCCAGTGCTGTACTTGCCCTTGCATTTTCGGGGAGCTGGAGTCCTCCGAGCGCGTCAAAAATCTCCGTGAATATCCCAATATCACGCCTCAGAATCGGCCATACCCCTTCCGCATCATCATGGCCGTAAACCGCAAGAAGGGGTGAAATTCCGTAACTTTCGGCAATCTCTGTAACCCAGCCGGAATATTTCCCGTAAAGTTTGCTGATTACCTGTCTGTGTTTGGGGAATTTCGCGGCTAACTCTTCGTACTCGGAGTCATTCGCGGGGCGTGAAAGTTTTGCGCTCCCTTTGTAGGTGTAAGGGAATGCCGGAGCCGAAAAGAGCATTAACAGTATCAAGCACAGAAATTTACGGCACATTTTCATTTTGCGAAACTGTTGATGAATTTCCGCAGACATTCCGTGAGGTCGTCATTGCTTTCGACATTGCCGGATTTCATCGTAAATTCCACTGCGTTTATGTCGTCCCTAACGTTAATCCAGTCTTCAATTTCGCGCAGTGTCCTGCTGTCATAGGGTATAAAGCCGCTGCTGAGGACGATATAAGATTTGGGCTGTAATGCCGCGTAGGGGTCTATGCTGAATGCGGCCATGATTAGGACGTTGCTGTTGTCGGTCTTGAGGAAGAAGCGTATATAACCGTATGAGTCCTGACTGCCTGAATATTTTATGCGGTCATATATGCGCCCGGGAAGGTCTCTTGTGCTGATGTAATTTGCGTTTTCGGGCTTGAGGGAATTTACGTCTGACGCTGACGACTCTATGATAGACTTTGCGCTGAATCCGGAAGTCCCGGCAATATCGGCCTGAAATTTTGTGCGGTTATGATTAATTTCGAGCGTATCGGGCTGCAATGCGTCAGTGAAAGCCCCTGTGAGCTTCTCAACGTCAATGAATCCTGCTTTGAGAGGGTAAATATTTTTTCCGCGCCATGAGAGCAAATCTCTTTCGCCCGTAACGTAATCAAAATCCTCAATCGCTTCTGCCTTCACGAACTCGCCGAAATCCTTCTCAAGACTCCTGAATATTTCCTGCGCTTGTTCCTGCTTTGTGTCCCTTTGTACTGCCGGGGGAATATCAGTTACGCTCCGTGATTTGTTTGTGAACACTTCATATAAACCACCTAAACCACCGAAAATAGCTAACCCACCGAGCAGCCAGTGCCACCATTTAACGCCATTGCCTTTGGGAGTCTCATGGCTTGCGGGTTTGGGTGTTGGTCTCCTGCCTGTGTCAAGAGTCCGTTTAGGTTCTGCGGGCTGATTGTAGCGGTTAAGCTCTCTTTCATTCTGATGATGTTCCATTGATTGATACGTGTTATTTTCCATGTTAATTATCTCCTTCGGTGAATTGGCTAATAAATTCAGATATATAACTGTCAAAATCATTTTCTTTCCCCCTGAAGTTTTCCGGCACATTAAATATTATCTTGTAGCTTTGGTAGCCCGGATTGGGCGGCTCCGTGATTTTTCCGGCCATGTTCACGCCTTCTTCTGACGGGATAAGCCCTTCCC
>JAFSLR010000191.1 GCA_017448375.1 Synergistaceae bacterium
AGACTTCATGCCCCGTTAAGACTGAGCGTTTACGGTACTCAGCGATTATTGCAGGGTCATCAAGATTTTCTGCAAACTCCATAATGTAGTCGGCAATCCTCGCGCAGAGTTCATTGCGTGTGAATATAGCTTTGTCATCCTCAAAGATTGATCCGGCATTGCCTGCGCTTTCGGGGAACTTGCAGTGTGATACGTTGATTCCGATTCCTGTGATAACGGTCTCAATCTCTCCGCTCTCGAACCCCGTTAAAGCCTCCGTGAGAATCCCGCAAATCTTTTTCCCTCTCATGTAGACATCGTTGACCCATTTAATGCCGAGACTCCCGCGTGATTCGGGGTACAAATCTTCAACCGCAAGACACACAGCTACAGCGTCAGCAACCGTAATCATCTGGAACTTTTCGGCATCAGTATTCGGCCTGAGTATCAATGACATGTAAAGCCCTTTACCCGCAGGAGACTCGAAAATATGTCCTCTTCGGCCGCGCCCTGAAGTCTGATGATTCGCGGCGATTAGTGTACCGTGTGATTCGCCGTTAAATGCTAGGCGTTTTGCGTAATTGTTTGTTGAGTCGGTTTTTGTGAGACAGATTACGCGCTTTACCCGTGAAGGCGGTTTAAGGTGAGACTTTATGCCCTTTGCCGAAAGTACATCGCTGAAATTTTCGAGACGGTAGCCTTTGTTTGTTAAACCTTTAATTCTGTGTCCTTCCTCTCTGAGATAATTTACTGCTTTCCAGACTGCCGCCCGTGTAACTCCGAATGACTTTGCGAACTCTTGTCCTGAAATATATTCGCCCCGATGTAATTCGAGGTCGTGCAAAATTTTTGTCTTCATGCTGAGAATATATATCACATAAATTTTTGACTGTAAATTTGTCAGCGTAAAGTCAAGTTTACAATCTTGAAATTCTTGCAGTAAAGATATTTTTGCGGTTATAATTCCGTCATTAAATCTTTTGTGAAGAAAAGGAGAATAATTATGAGCATTTCCGCAAATTTGAGACTCTTACGGAAAAAAGCAAAGTTCACTCAGATAGAGCTTGCCGAAAAAGCAGGAGTTTCAATCGCAACATTAAGACGCTGGGAAGCAGGAGAAACAACTCCCAACGGTACACGAATTATTGAGATCGCGAATATTCTCGGAGTTTCACCCGATGAGATAGTAGCGGGTGAAGAGACCCATGAGCCTTTGAGTTCTGGAGGAGGCTCCGTTATTGCTGCAAATGAGAGGCCAAACGGAATGTTAGTATTTGAGGGGGAAGGACTAAGGGTTGAGCTTCCCCCAACAGAGAAAGGCTATGAGCTTTTCACGAAACTTGTAGATAATTTCATAAGCAGCAAGAAAGTCTAGCACTGCCCGCCGGGATTGTTCGTCATCTGCTCAATGTTACGGACTACAGCAGGACTTAATCCCATAGCGTTTGCGAGCTTGTCGAGGTATTTTCGTTCCGCGTCAGTGTCAACATCAATCGCCATTAATGACGCTGAATACACCTGAGCTGCGAGATCGGGTCTTCCGTTCACGGCTGAAACGATTTTCGCGGTCTCCATAGGGCCTTGAAGTTTCTGGATTACGTAGTTGACACCTTCCTGGCCGATTCCTGAAGATTTCATCGTCTCCATAATCCTGCTGAGTTCTGCGGGGTCGACTTGACCGTCAGATTTCGCCGCGTCAATCATGGCCGTGATGATTATCTCTGCGTCGCTTTCCTGCTGCTGCGGTGAAGGCTGCCTGTATTCGCGTGCGTAGGGCTGTGATGTGGGCTGTGTCGTGGGCTGAGCTGCTGCGCCCGAATTTCCCGACATTGAGCCGCTGAGAGCCTTATACGCCATCATTCCGAGCAAGCCCATCATGCTCCCGCCTAGACTGTTCATCGTTGTGCTGTTTGAGCCGCCCATTAGAGCACCGAGTAACGCACCTATTCCGCCTGCCGCGAGATTGTCGCCCCCGACTCTGTCCTTGACCCTCTGCCCTGCCCCCATGAGTGAGCCGAGCAAGTCCTGAATACCTCCGCTTGCGTTTGACATACGGGAGCTTGCGGTTGATGAAGTTGATGTTCTTCCCTGAACGAGTGAGCCTAGAAGACTCATAAAGTCTATTGCCATTGAAAAAAATCTCCCTTCTGAAAAGTTTAATGCTCCAGAGATTTTAGCATGTTGAAAAGTTTTTGAAGCCCGCGATTTCATTTCGTCAATCTTTCTTCAAGCCTGACAAAAATTTTTGTGCATTCAACAAGATATGATAAAATCACAGTACTAAATTTCCATAATAAATTACACTTTCAGGAGGGTAAATTTCTCATGAAAAAATTTCTTTGTGCAATGCTGGCTGTAATGCTCGTGTTGTCATGCGCGGCGTTCGCTTCTGCTGAATGGAAGTTCGAGCGCAAAGTTACCATCGTATGCCCGTGGGGTGTCGGCGGCGGAGCAGACTCGACTCTTCGTCCTATGGCGAATCTTCTCAAGCCCATTCTCGGTCAGGAAGTCGAAGTCGTGAATGTTACGGGCGGAAACGGAGTTACAGCTGTCGAATACGTCTACAAACAGCCCGCTGACGGCTACACGTACATGCTTGGGACTCAGAGCCTCTTCATGCAGGACATTCAGGGAACAACGTCAATGAACTTCAAGGACGAATTTATCCCTGTAGCGCGTCTCGTTCACGCAATCAACGTCATCACAGCCTCGAAAAAGGCAATGGATCGCAAAGGCTACAAGACATTTTCCGAGATGATAAAGTACGTCAAGGAAAATCCGTTTGAGGTCAGCGTCGGAATGTTGACAAGCACGGGTCTTGACGGCGCATCGCTCAAACAGGCTCTTGAGGGACTCGATATTCTTGACGTTTCGTACCCTTCAGGCTCGGAAATGAACTCGGCACTTGTCGGAGGACATATTGACATCATGGTTACGGGAACGGACGAAATCGAAGGACTCATTGCCGCCGGAGATGTTGTACCTCTTCTTGCGCTCTCGGAGCAGAGAATGAAGCGTTACCCCGATGTTGAATGCTCGGTTGAGCTTGGGATTAACTCAGTACTCGGCCCTGCAAGGGGAATTTTCGCAAAGAAAGGAACTCCGCAGGAAGCTATTGACGTACTTGTCGCCGCAATCGAGAAAGCCTCAAAAGATCCTCAGTGGCAGGCGTTCTTAGTACAGGGCTGCTATGACGAGAGACCCGGATTCGCCGGCCCTGCTGAATATGCTGCGGACTGCGAGAACGATTACAAGCTGCTTACTGAGTACCTCAAATCAGAGGGCGTAGCAAAGAAAGACTATTACGCGAAATAGTGAAACGTGAAAATCTGCGGGGTGAGTCATTTTGCCCCGCTTTTTTCTGCAAAAGGAGATAATCAATGTTTGAATTAATCTGTAACGTTCTCTTATGGGCGGGACTCCTTTACGCTTACTTCTTCAACGTACTGGAAGCCCCAATCCCCGACCGTACAGCCCGTAACCCTTACACCCTCAAGCCGGACGTATGGCCGAAAGCAATCATCATACTTCTGCTAATCTGCATAGCAATCAACATCATTAACATAATCCGCAAAAACAAGAACAATCCCGACTTTTCGTTTGCGTCAATGTTCAACATCAACGTAAAACGCTGGCTCGGTATGGCATTAATCATAGCCGCAAGTTTCATTCTCGAACCTCTCGGCTATATGGCTACATGCTGCCTTGTGCTTTTCCTTTACGGATTGTTGCTGGGTCAGACTCACGTGTTCAGGCTCGCAGTGTTCTCGGTTGTGATTACGTTCGTGCTCTATATCGTGTTCAGCGTGTTATTGTCGGTGAACCTTCCGCGCGGAACAATCGAGGCATGTCGCAA
>JAFSLR010000192.1 GCA_017448375.1 Synergistaceae bacterium
CGGCAAATGTCTCATCACCGAACGTACACCTTCATTCCCCGCAACACCAAACCACACAGTCCCGACAGGTTTCGACTCGCTTCCCCCGTCAGGCCCGGCAATTCCCGTAACACTCACCGCGTAATCAGCACCGTAAATCCTCCGAGCACCTTCGGCCATTTCCCGCGCACACTCCGAACTCACAGCCCCGAAATCACTCAACGTTTCAGCCCTAACTCCGAGAATTTCGCGCTTAGCGTCATTGCTGTACGTTACCGCAGAGCCGTTGAAGACATCAGAGCTTCCGGCAATCTCCGTCAACGCTCCGCCGACAAGCCCCCCAGTACACGACTCAGCGCACGCAATACGGACTCCCTTCCTCCGAGCCTCAATCAACACTCCGTCAGCAAGAGATTGAGACCCTTCCGGCAACGCAAGCCCAACGAACTTTGAGCGCGTCAATTCTTCAGCCCATGCGACAACATCAGGTTCACCCCTGAATATCAGCTCAACTTGTGGGAATGCCGGCAATATTGAGACGTGAAGCCCAGAATGATTTATGACTTCGGGAATCTTTCCGGCTATCGTCATTTCGGGCGTGTCTAGAATTATCACTGAGGCCGTGCGCTTCTCATCGTCAGCAAAAATCCCCGGCATTTCCTGCCTTATCATCGCTTCATACTCAAAAGGCACTCCGGGCAGCGCGATAACTTTTGTCCCTTCGCGTTCAAACTTTATGCCGAGCGCAAATCCGGCAGGGTTGTAGACTGTCTCTGCTGATTCGGGAATCATGGCCTGAGGGTCTCTAACGCTCGCTGTGTAGGCGTAACGTTTCGGGTCATCTTTCACCCTAGACAATATTCGGTCGTATGATTCGTCATCAGCCTTCAATCCGCACCCTAAGTATTTTGCGACTGCGTAACGTGTCTTGTCATCATGAGTAGGCCCTAGACCGCCGGAGATTATGAGAATGTCAGTTTTCCCGACCCAGCGCGATAAAAGGGATATTATTTCGTTCTCGTCATCTGATACTATCTCAATGCGTTTCAATTCCCAGCCTTTTGCGTGAAAACGTCCGGCCATTAAGTGAGCGTTTCTCTCAAGCCTCGCGCCGCTCAATAACTCATCGCCTATTGCCGCTAATACTGCGTTTTTCATTTCGTCATCCCCTCGATTAATCCGTAAATCCAGCCCGAATGATAGAAGTATGCGTTTAACGCCTGAAGTATTATGTTGCCGAAAATGCCGCCTAAAATATCATCGGCCATTATCCCCCAGCCCCCCGGAAGTTTCTCCATTGCGCTCACAGGCCAGGGCTTGAGAATGTCTATCAGCCTGAACAGGAAGAATCCCGGAATTATGAATCCCGGAGGAAGCATGTATATTGTCAGCCACATTCCCGGCAATTCGTCAATGTTAAGGAAACTCGGATCTTTCTTGTTGAAATAGATTTCTGATTTCCCCGTAACATATACGCCGATTAATGAGACAGCAACAATCGCCCACAACGGAACGTCAACAAACACGCTAATCACGCAAGCAAACGCCGAACTCACAGTACCGGGCATTCCCGAAGGAATGAAACCGAGTCCGAAAACGCTCGCAATCCATACGTACCACGGATAATTCTTCATGCTATAACCTCCCCGAATAAATCATTTTCAGCACAATCGTAAATTTTTGCACGGATAGTATCTCCTTCCTTCACTCCGTCAGAACCTTCAACGCAAACTAGTCCGTCAACATCAGGCGCATTACGGTAAGACCTTCCCCACGATTCGCCCGACTCCGTGTCAATCTCTTCAACAATCACATCAAGCTCACGGCCTATGAATAAATTTCCGCGTTCCTGAGAAATTTCACCCTGAAGATTCATGAGACGGTTACAGCGTTCAACGGCGGTTTTGTTTGGGACTTTTCCGGCTAAACTCGCGGCTTTAGTTCCTTCTTCGGGTGAATAAACGAACGCTCCGAGCCAGTCAAACTCAATATCGCTCACGAAATCCATTAAACGCCCGAAACTTTTTGCCGTCTCAGTAGGGAATCCCGTCATCACTGTAGTACGCAGAGTAAACAGCGGGTCAAGCTCCCTAATATACGTGAAAATCCTCCGCATGTGTCCTTCAGGGCATGGCCGGTTCATCAGTGATAATATTTTCGGGTCTGAATGCTGTATCGGTATGTCGAGATAATGAAGAACTCTATCCTGCGTCATCAGGAAGTCTATTAACGCCTCGTCGACTCTGTTCGGGTGAAGGTATAACAGCCTAATCCATGTCCCCTTCGGTACAGAGTCATTCAGTGCGCGTATGAGTGTGCGAAGGTTAGTGCCGTCTCCGAAATCCTGACCGTAAACCGTCAAATCCTGACCCACAAGGCACAATTCCTTTGCGCCCGCCAAACACATAACAACGGCTTCCTCAACAATGCGTTTCAACGGAACACTGCGTAACTTTCCGCGTATCATTGGGATTGCACAGTAAGAACAGTGAGTGTTGCAGCCCTCAGAGATTTTCAGGTAACGAGACCAGTAATTATTGTTGACGGGTAACGGAGCGCAGTTAGGGTTAGGATTACCGCCGAGAAATTCTGCGATTTTGTTCCATTCCTCAGAGCGTGCAAAGAAATCAACTGTCCCGGAAAATTCCTGCCTTAATTCCTTTTCGTAACGGTTTACGAGACACCCTGCGACAATGAGAGTCTTAATTCTTCCTTCATTCTTCATTGCCTCAAGGTCTAATATTGCGTCAATGTTTTCCTTCACAGCATCCTGAATGAATCCGCATGTGTTGATGACGGCGCACTCTGCGTTTTCGGAACTGTCTGTTACTTCATGGCC
>JAFSLR010000018.1 GCA_017448375.1 Synergistaceae bacterium
AAAGTTATCTTTGCGACTCACGGGCATAAATACGGAAAGGATAATCCCCCGAAAGCCGATATACTCCTTCAGGGTCATACGCACGTTCCGGCGTGGGAGAATCTCGGAGGAATGCTTTACGTCAATCCCGGCTCGGTCTCGTTGCCACGTAACAAAAGCAAGAACAGCTATATGATGATGTATGACTGGGGTATGCACTGGAAGACTTTAGACGGGGAAATTTATCACGAGCTGAGATTTTAGCATACGCAAAAAAATATCCCTCCGGCATTAAACCAGAGGGACAATCAATGAGACGTTTATTTATTTCTTCCTAAGGAGGAATGAAATAGCCACAATCATAGCCAGCCCCATAACCGAGCTGCACCCGCTTGAACCTGAACTCGCAGAGTACCCCGAAACAGTAGCCGCAGTAATCTCCACTGGATTTCCTCCGAGATCTGACGACGTGAAATCCCATTCCGACACAATGCTGTCCTCATACAAGAAGATTTTGATTCTCTCATCAGTCATGGCCGCAAAAATCTCAAACCTCGATGTGTCGCGCAACAGCTTTATGTTCGGAGACGATGACTCTACCGACGCAAAGGACAGGAGCGATTCCGTTCTTGCTTCTGACGGCGAATAATGATGTATAGTGTTCACGTATGTATTGTCGGTTTTTGTCTGGGTCGCGTAGAACAATCCGCCCGATTTATCAGGGCACATGGCCTTCACGGGGTAATCAGTGCTTACGAGCCTGTAGAATTTTCCGTCTCTCCTCAGCATGTCAATCCCCAATGAATGAGCCACAACAGCAAGATTATCCGCCGTACTCAGAACCACTGAAGCATCAGGGGCTATATCAATGCTCTTGAAGTACTTTATTCCGTCCTTCTTTAGCTGGCCGTCAAATCTTATGTACCTCTCAAAATCTCCGGCCTTCGCTAAAACATGTATTATCGAAGCGTCCACTGCTACGCTGTTTATCTCCGTCTCGTAATTATCGCTGCTCACAACTTCCGTACAGTCGAATGAGTTAAGCACCCTGAAACTATACGTGTCAACATCATATATCCTCGCTCCCGATGTCAAGTACAAGCTGTAACCGTTCTGTGAATATGCAGAATGTTCCGTTCCGTACACACCCGCAATATCATAGCTCTTGCTGAAAGTCGTAAGGTCTGACGGGCTGAATACATATCCCCTGTCCCCTGACAATGAACCGTACCTGTCAATCAGAATTACACTTGACGTTTTCCCGTTCCAGAATGATGTTACATACGGCGATGATATGTTGCTCCTGTAATGTATTGACGGTAATTCCACGTCCCATGATACGTCTGTCCTTATCGTACCGAGTGCGCCGGATTCTGTCGTGTAGATGAAATCAGCGAATGATATTCCGCTCAGTGAAAGCAGTATCATTAATGACAATACAAATTTCTTCAGCATAAATTTATTTCCCCTTCTTTTTCTTTAATATTGAAATTGTCTTAGCGGCGTTTTCTTTTGCCCGCAAATCTCTCACCGTTGCCGTAACTTTATCCCTTAACTTAGTATTCCCCGCGCTGTAAAGCATCAGTCCTTTCTGAAAATCATTATCCGACTTCCTCATGCAGTCCCTGAAAATTTCAGTCCCGAACATTATATTAACTCTTGCGTCAAACATATCGTTCGCTCTCTTGACTTTCGGGAATCTCTGCTTTATCGCCTTTTCGTGAATCTTCCAGCGGACTTGCATTAAACCGTAATCGCCGCCCTTTGAAACCGCTTTATTGTTGACGGTCGACTCGTGGACGATAATTCCGGCGATAACATAAGCGTCCTGCTTGAATTTTTCTGCGGCCTCAATCACTATCTCAGCATATTTCTTTGCGCTCGCAGGGTCAAGTCTGGGATTTACGGACGTGAAAAGCTGATAGATGTTACGTGCGCGGGTATCGGGTTCTTTCTTCTGGGCAGGGTATGAAGTCCCCGAAATTACCAGAAGAAATATCACCGTCAGCAAAAATTTTCGTGTCCTCATTTAGCCGCTCCTGTCTTTGATGATTTAGCCTTCTTTGACGACTTAGCGTTCTTTGTTGGTTCAGCGTTCTTTGTCGGTTCAGCGTTCTTTGTTTCTTCAGCGTTTTCTGCTGGCTCAACAACCTTTTCTGGTTCAGCGTTTTTTGACGGACTAATTTTAGCACCTGCCGTACTTGTCCTGAGATTCTTCAATCCCAACTCCCCGAGAATGTTGTTTCCTTTTCCGTAACGTGAAAGTGCCTCATTCCATGTCCCGTTCTCGTCCGGCGAATAATCCCCCACTGCCTTTCGCATTGCAACGAGAGCGATATACATATTCTTCACAGCGTCAAGATATTCCGTCCTCACTGCCTGGTATGCTGTCTGGGCGTTAATGAGGTCGATTTGCGCTCCCATTCCTTCAGAGTACATCAGCTCGGTGATTCTGAGTTCTTCCTCTGCGCGTTCAACCTGCCTCTGCTTGTCGTGTTCTGCGGCTGATGCGTTCCTCCAGTTGTTCATTGCTACTGTGATGTCGCGGCGTGTCTGTTCCTTTAAGGCTTCGAGACTCGACTCTGCTGCCTGAATGAGCCTGTCTGCGTTGAAGACTTTGTACTTCGTGGCGTTTCCGTCAGTTATTGGGACGCTGAAAACTAGTGAGCCCCCGACTTGCTGGTCATTAGGGGTGGCGTAACTTTCGGGGTCTGACCACGGGGTTATCTGGAACGCAAAATCTAATGTCGGCGATAATCCCTTCGCTGTGAGTCTCTTGACGATTTGAGCGCGTTCGAGGGTTAATCTTGCCGCGCGTACATCAGGACGGTACTGCAATGCGTCCTCAAAGTTCAATGCAACATCAAATTCCGGCACTTTCAGCTCCTCGTCAACAGGCTCAACATCAAGCCCACCGGCCATGAGCGACAATTCAGCAAGGAGATTCAAATATGTAGTCTCTGCGTTTTTCTCTAAAGTCTCAGCTGCTACAACCTGTGCTTCACTCCTTACGATGTCAAGTTTCGGGACTAATTCCTGATTATATTTCTCAACCGTAACCCGGTGATTCTCTGAACGTTGCAGCAATATCTCATGCTGAAGTTTCATGTTCTCACGGGCTAATACCGCCGACCACCAAGCCTCTTCTGCTGCGGCTATAAGAGTGTTGATGTTGTTGTCGAAATTCGCCCGCGTTACCTCGTAGCCCATGATGTTCTGCTGTTCATCGAGTTTGTAGCTCCCGTTAATGTCGATTCGCTGGGTGAGACGGAGGCCGATATTCCCCGCAAAAACATGCTCCTGTGAACTGTTTCCGGCGGTCTGTTTGGTTACGTATGAGCCTGTGAATGTTCCGCTCGTTGAAGGACGCTGATAGCCTACGGACGCAAGAACCGAATAATAACTCGCCTCAACGTTTTTCATTCCGGCTCTTAACGTGTGGTTGTTGAGGAGAATTTCTCTGATGTACTGCGGAAGTGTCATTGAGACAGAAGCGAATGATGATGAAGGAATCATTAACGCCCCCGCAATAATCAGCACAATGAAAAGTTTTCGATGTTCATGAAATTGCACGATAAGTTCACACCTTTAATTTGCTTAAATATTTTTGAAAGTAATTATGACACAATCAGGATTTTGCGTAAATCGAACAAATACGGGGTATTCTTGAATTGCGCTGAAAATCTCATGCTACAATCTCACAAAAAACTTTCATACAGGAGAAATCAACACTCATGGAACACTTTGACACCCTCATAATCGGCGGAGGCCCGGCAGGTTTAATGGCGGCAATACGCGCTTCATCACTCGGCCAGAAAGTCGCAATCACAGAAAAAAATCATTCACTCGGAAACAAGCTGCTTCTATCAGGCAAAGGACGCTGCAATTTCACAAACGCTGAGTCAGACATGGACATTTTCATATCTCATTACGGCGAAAACGGGAAATTCCTCTATTCAGCCTTCAGCAAGTTCGGCCCTCTCAGAACTCGCGAATATTTCAGCCACATAGGCGTTAAATTCATCGAGGAACGCGGAAAACGTATCTTCCCCAAAGAAGGAGGAAGTCAGCGTGTATTGGACGCTCTTCTCATGCAATGCCGCAAGAACGGAGTCAAAATAATGCGCTCAAACCCCGTTAAAGCCCTCAAAGTCAAAAACTCTCACATCGACTTCATCATCACTGAGAATGACGAGTATTCAGCCGACAAATACATCATCGCTACTGGCGGAAAATCTTACCCCAAAACAGGCTCAACAGGAGACGGCTACGACTTCGCACGGCAGGCCGGACACACCGTAACAGACCTTTACCCCGCGTTAGTCCCCGTTAGAACCCGCGAAACTTGGCCGAAACTCGCAAGCGGATGCGATCTCCGTAATGTCAGAGTTACGGTTATTGCTGACGGGAAAAATGTTGCGGAACGATTCGGCGAAATGGAGTTCACTAACTTCGGTGTCAGCGGGCCGATAATTATGGACATAAGCAGATTCATTCCAGACTGGCAGAAATGTGATGAGCTTCAATTCTCGCTGGACATGAAACCGACATTAACGCCCGAAATTTTAACCGCAAGAATCAAACGCGACATCGCAAAACATTCGGGGCATGGAAGATTCGCAGGTCTCGTACGCTCGTTAGTCCCGGCAAAAATGGTAACGCTTTTCCTTGAGCTTTCAGACGTTCCGCACGACAAGCCTACGGATTACATGAGCGATGAAGAGATTGCAGACACAGTAACATTACTCAAAGACATTCGCATGAACATTAACGGTCTCTGGGGGTTCGGAAACGCAATGGTAACGCGCGGAGGAGTCAATCTCGATGAGGTAAACCCGTCAACAATGAAATCGAAATTATGTGATAATCTTTACTTTGCGGGTGAAGTTTTAGACCTTGCCGGGCCGTCTGGGGGATTCAATCTTCAAGTATGCTGGTCGACAGGGTATGTAGCAGGAAGTATCATTGAGTAAAAACTAGGAAGGGGAAGTATCATGAGAAAAATTATTGCTGCGGTTATTGCGGTTATGTTCGTGTCGTCGCCGTTAAGGGCAGAATCACAATATGACCCTCAGCACACTATGCTTGCGCTGAATATGGCTATCGTCTCGGTCAACAGGATACTCACAACGCAGGACAGGACGGTTCTTGACTGGGAGTACGAGAACATCATCAACCGACTCGCAATCGGAAACATTGAGGGAGACCCTGAGATTCGGAGTCTGTTCTATGAGCTGTTATCGTTCATCAGCGGAAAGCGTCTCAGGCAGGAAGACTTGAAACGCCTCAAAGAGAGTCAAAAGCACCGCGAGCAGGAAGCATATTACCGCTCAATGTCAAAAGGCTACGAGAGATTCGGCGCACCGGAAGATAATCCCTCCAAAAAAACTTTATGGGGCTGGGTCG
>JAFSLR010000193.1 GCA_017448375.1 Synergistaceae bacterium
ACAACGAGCTCCTCAATCTGATTCCATTCGCAGTTGAGGACTTCAAGCGCGGTGTTTTGCGAAACGTCAAGGGCTGTGAGCTGATTCCCCCCGCACCACAATTCGCGAAGCTCAGTAAGGCCGCCAAGTTCGAGGCTTGAGAGCTGGTTACCGTTGCATGAGAGGCTGAAGAGATTCGGATTGTTCGACAGGGTAAGGGTAGTGAGTCCGCAGCCGCCGCAGCCCAGCACTTCAAGCAGGGGATTATGACTCACATCGAGGGTGCCTAACGGGTTATCCCAGCATTGAAGCGCAGTCAGTTTCTCAAGGTGACTCACATCAAGGGCCGTCAAGTTATTTCCGCCGCAGTCGATGTCCACAATTTTAGGATTGTTGCTCAGGTCAAGTTCGTCCATCTCGTTCGCTGTACAATGGAGATTCTCAAGCTGGGTATTATTGCTCAGGTTGATTGAGCTGACTCTGTTGCCCTCACGGTCGCGGTAATTCGGCCCGCCGTCATCAGGGTAGAAATTCGCGAATGACAGCTCCCGGAGATTCGGATTTGCTGAAACGTCAAGCGCGGTCAGAAGGTTATTGTCGCAACCGATTATTGCGAGTTCGGGATTCTGTGAGAAGTCAATCTCTGTTACCTTGTTGTCATGAAACCATACCTGATAGAGTTTCGGACAGTGAGTGAGGTCAAGTGCTGAGAACTGGTTATTCTCGCAGGCAAGTCCGAGCATTTTCGTGTTTTTGCTAACGTCAAGCTCGGTCAGGCCGTTTCCGCTGCATGTGAGATACTCAATTTCCGGGTTATTAGTAACATCAAGCGTGCCGAGCGGATTGCCCCAGCAGCTTAAATTCACAAGCCCTGAATGAATGCTCACATCAAGTTTTGAGATATTGTTGCCTCCGCAGTCAAGGTTTACCAGTCCGGGATTATTGCTAATATCAAGCGCGTCCATTTCGTTTGCAGCACATTGAAGCGAATATAGAAGAGGCGCGTTGCTCAGGTCAATATTCCGCACTCTGTTGCCTTCCTGCTGTAAAGGGTCTGACCCGTCATCAAAGTAATTGCCGAATGACAGCTCCTTCAAGTTAGGGTTTGACGAAATATTAAGCTCCGTCAAAAAGTTGTTGTTGCATTCGAGTATAGCGAGTTCGGTATTATTCGAGACATCTATCGCTGTGAGCTGATTGTTGTTGACCCACATCTGATAGAGCTTCGGATTATTGCTCACATTGAGACTCTGAATCTGATTGTTGCTTGCGGCCAGCCCGATAAAATTCGGATTCCCGCTAAGGTCAATCTCGGTGATGTTGTTCCCGTCGCACGTAAGGTACTCAAGAGCCGTGAAATACTCAATCCCTTTCAAGCTCTCAATACCAAGCCCGATAGCATCAATTCCCGTAATGCCCGCAATCTCATCGTCCGTGATTATGCCGTCGCCGTCCTGGTCAAAAACGGTGCTGACATAATTCCTGAACGCCTCATCGGGAAATGTCGACTCATTGATTCCCACATCAGCCAGCACTGGCGGAGCTGCGAGAATCATTACCATGAACGCAGAAACGAATAGCAAAAACAATCGTCTCATAGATGAATGCCTCCTAAAAGATAAAATTTTTTCGGTTATTGAAGTTCGTCTAATATACCACACAAAATTTTCAAAAAATATACTTGAAGGAAATGGATTTTTTTAGAATTGTGATAATATCTACAGATTATTTACTTAAATTTAAGGAGGCTAAAATTTTAATGGAAGCAAAAGATTACAAAGACACGCTGAATTTACCCGTTACTGATTTTCCTATGCGGGCAAATCTCGCAAAACGTGAGCCGTCATTCTTGGAGTTCTGGCACTCACACGACATCTATCACAAAGCACTTCACGCCCGCGAACATTCCCCAAAAAAATTCCAGCTCCACGACGGCCCGCCCTACGCAAACGGTGATATTCATATCGGTACGGCGTTCAACAAAATTCTCAAAGACTTTATCGTCAAAGCAAAAACTATGACCGGACATTACACACCCTACGTACCCGGCTGGGACACTCACGGACTACCCATTGAGTTACGCTCCCTCAAGGACGGCGGACTCTCAAAGCTCGGTATAGGTGTCGACCCCGTAGAACTCCGCGCAAAGTGCAAAGAGACAGCATTACATTACCTTGATGTCCAGCGTGAAGAGTTCAAACGTTTAGGCGTTCTCGGTGAATGGGATCACCCGTATCTCACTCTTGACCCCGAATATGAACACTTAGAGCTTAACGCATTCGCCGACATGGTAGAGAAAGGACTCATATATCGCGGATTGAAGCCCGTCTTCTGGTGCACCGACTGCCAGACAGCTTTGGCCGCAGGGGAAATTGAGTACTGGGACGAGGACTCCCCTTCCGTTTACGTTGCGTACCCGTTGCCGGGGGCTGGCGAAAAGTTCCCGCAGTTTTCGGGGCGCGATGTCTACATAGTGATATGGACGACTACCCCTTGGACTCTCCCGTCAAGCGCGGGCGTTGCTGTTCACCCGAAATATGATTACGGTTTCTATGAGGCTGACGGGAAAATCTACGTATTTGCGTGCGAATTGAAATCTGCAATCGAGGCCAATACAGGAATGACATTCAGCGACTCACTTCTCACCGTTAAAGGCGCAGACCTTGAGAGAATGAAACCCCTTCACCCGTTCTATGAGCATGAGATTCTTGTGGTGCTTGCTGACTATGTAGAACTTGAAACGGGTACAGGCTGCGTACATACTTCACCCGGGCACGGCGTTGAAGATTACGAGACGGGAGTCAAGTACGGCCTTAAAGTTTACAGCTCAGTCGACCATGCCGGAAAATTCGAGAAAGAGCTTCCGATTGTGGGCGGAATGACTCTCGATGAGGGCGGAAAGAAAGCTATCGAACTCATACGCGAAAAGGGAAGGCTCTTAGGGTTCGGGAAAATCTCGCACAGTTACCCGCACTGCTGGAGGTGCAAACGCCCCGTTATATTCCGCGCAACAGATCAGTGGTTCATCAACGTTAAACAGTTCCGTGATGACGCGCTTAAAGTTATTGACGAGAGCGTTAAATGGATTCCAGACTGGGGGCGCGACAGAATATATAATATGGTAAGCTCGCGTTCTGACTGGTGCATTTCCCGCCAAAGAGTCTGGGGTATTCCTGTCCCGGCGATTCACTGCAAGGACTGCGGAGCATTCACGCTTACGCCCGAAAGAATCCGAATGCTTGCGGAGAAAGTCAAGACTTCCCCCGATGGTACGTCAATATGGTGGCGCGAGAGCTTGGAGTCGTTGTTCGGTGAAAAGGCTTGCTGCGACAAATGCGGTTCTCACAACGTCGAAAAGGACAGCAATA
>JAFSLR010000194.1 GCA_017448375.1 Synergistaceae bacterium
AATTCTCACGTAAACCAGATATACAGGGTGGCACGTATAGAAAATATTTGGGCCGAGCAGAAAAGGACAAGAGAGTAACAAAACAAAATACCACTGAGTCAGCAAGGAAATGGACGCTTCCGGAGATGCCCGGAAAACCGCAAGCCAGCCACTAGGACAGCAGAACGCACCGTCGAAGAGGGAAGAAAGCACTCAAAAAGAAAAAGAGTACCTATGGGACGTAGGAAATTAACGCCTTTGGAGAGGACATAAGACACAGGCAGAACATCGCGGCGCAACCTCGAAGAATTAGGAAGCTCCCATAACCGTAAGGGGGAGTAGTTCATATGTGCAGAGGCTCAACAAGCCATAAGGTAAACGGGACTCGGATAACGTTAAAGCAGGGAGAATTATTGATGCTGAGTCAGAACGCAAAGCAGGAGATTGAACCCGCCGGAAAAAATGATATTGCTGTTAATTTCATCGTGAGGCCGGACTTCTTCAGCGGGGTGTTGTCTTTTTTGGGAAATGAGGAAACACCGTTAAGGAGATTCATACTGAGCTGCATTACGGGCGAAAGGGGAGCGGGATATTTATATTTCAAGGTTGCGGACGTTCTTCCCGTTCAAAATCTCGTTGAGAATTTATTGTGGCTCCTCATCAGGCACACTTCAAACAAGCGCGGAATTTATCAGCTCACAATGGGATTACTTTTTGTCGAACTCCTAGAATGCACCGACACATTAGAGTTTTCATACGAGGCCGAAAACGTAATCATGAAAGTATTGCGTTACATTGAGGAAAATTACAGGCGGGGAAGCCTCAACGAAATATCATCTATACTTCACTATGAGAGGACAGCATTATCACGTTTAATCCGAAAAAAGACAGGAAGAAATTTCACGGAGCTTTTGCAGGAGAAAAGATTATCACAGGCTGCGTGGTTTCTCCTTAACACAGATGAAAGAATTGACGACATTGCCGAACTCGTAGGGTATGCAAACATGACTCACTTTCACAGATTATTCACTGAGTGTTACGGGAAGAGTCCCAAACATTACAGGGATTGCCGTTAGGGTTATATTAATACAGCTGCACATAATGATACTTTTTAAGCGTGAATTGCCGTTGAAGTTTCAGGCTCTCTAATCCATAATAACACCGTCAAAAATTCCATAACAACATAAAGATTAAACCTGCAACAGAGGAGTATCAAGAATGAAATATTACCTTGCTGTTGACATAGGAGCTTCTTCCGGCCGTCATCTTATAGGCTGGAATGAAGACGGAAATATCATCACAAAGGAGATTTACAGATTTCCAAACGGCGTTAAAGAGTCCGGCGGCCATTTAACTTGGGATATTGAGTCGCTCATCTCTCACGTTAAGCGCGGAATTGATGAGGCTCTCAAGGATTATGAGATTTCCAGCCTCTCGATTGATACTTGGGGAGTCGATTACGTCCTCATGAAGGGAGACTCCGAAGTCTTACCCTGTTACGCTTACCGAGACTCAAGAACTAATGACGCAATCACAGAAGTACATAACATAATCCCGTTCGATGAGCTTTACAGCAAAACAGGGATTCAGCTTCAGACGTTCAACACAATCTATCAGCTTTACGCGGACAAAACAGCGGGAAGGCTAGAAGGCGTTACGGATTTCCTGATGATGCCGGAGTATTTGCTCTACAAATTGTGCGGGGTCAAGTCCCACGAGTACACAAACGCTACAACTACAGGAATGATTAACGCTAAGACAAAAGAGTACGACCCCGAAATCATTTCGCGTCTCGGACTCCCGTCAAACCTATTCAAGTTCCTCCAGAATCCCGGCACAAAATTGGGAACGTATAAGGGGATTCAATGCGTACTTTGCGCGACACATGACACTGCAAGCGCGGTTGAAGGTATCCCGATGGAAGGCAGCGAGATCTATATCTCTTCTGGAACTTGGAGCTTACTCGGTGTCAAATTGCCCCATCCCATAACATCAATGAACAGTATGTCCTCAAATTTCACCAATGAAGGCGGAGTCGGTTACATTCGTTATCTCCGTAACATAATGGGAATGTGGCTGATTAACAGGTTACGCGATGAACTTTGCCCGGGAAAAGATTTCGGCGAAATTGTCAGAGAGGCCGAAGCGGATTCGTTTGACGAAACTGTTGACGCTAACGACAATGTATTTATGGCTCCCGAAAGCATGAAGTCAGCGTTTGATGAAAATCTCACCCATAAGCCATCAACAATAGCCGGCTACTTCAGGTGCGCTTACCGTTCATTAGCTTACACATACAGGGACGCAGTAAACGAACTCGAAAACATTACAGGCAGGAAACATCACGCAATTTACATTGTCGGAGGCGGCGCGAAAAATTCGTTCCTCAACCGCTTAACCGAACAAGCAACGGGAAAGAAAGTTATTGCCCTCCCTATAGAGGCTACAGCATTGGGCAATCTCAAAATACAAATGGAGGCGGTAAATTAAATGAGTTATTCAGAAGCAAAGAAGAAGTATTCAGCATTAGGCGTTGACACTGACGCGGCAATCGCAAAATTGAAGGCCGTACCTGTTTCGCTTCACTGCTGGCAGGGCGATGATGTCAGAGGTTTCGACACTGACCCAAGCAAGCCCCTAACAGGCGGCATTCAGACAACGGGAAATTATCCCGGCCGTGCAAGGACTCCCGATGAGTTAATGGCTGACCTTGACGAGGTTATGAGCCTCATTCCGGGAACGCCGAAAATGAATCTTCACGCAAGCTACGCGATTTTTGACGGTACAGACTGGGCTGACCGCGACAAATTAGAGCCGAAACACTTTGCGAAATGGGCGAAATTCTGCAAGGATCGCGGATTAGGCTGCGACTTCAACCCAACATTCTTTTCACACCCGAAATGCGATCCTCTCACGCTCTCTTCACCCAATGAGGACACGCGCAATTTCTGGATTGAACACGGCAAAGCAAGCATACGAATCAGCACATACCTTGCCGAAGAGTTAGGGCAGACCTGCGTCATGAACATTTGGACAGGCGACGGCTTCAAGGACATTCCAGCAGACAGAATCGGCCCGCGAAAAAGATACCGTGAAGCGATTGACGCAATATTGAGTGAGCCTTACGACTTCAAGAAAGTGAAGCCCTGCGTTGAAAGCAAAGTGTTCGGAATCGGAGT
>JAFSLR010000195.1 GCA_017448375.1 Synergistaceae bacterium
AACGGACTCGAATTGCTGTTACATATAGGGCTTGACACTGTTGCGATGAACGGGGACGGATTTGTGATACATGTTGCTGAGGGCGACAGGGTTAAAGTCGGGCAGGAGTTAATCTCGTTCGACCCTGAGAAAATCAAAGCAGCAGGCCATCCCCTCACAACAATAATGGTAATCACGAACGATTCGGGCTATGAGACATTCAGGTTTGACGCGGGACTCGAAGTCAAAGCAGCTGAAAACGTCATAGCACACGCGGAGTAACGGCCATGCAGGACAAATTCAAGTCATCAACCGTATACCAGATATACATAAAATCATTCTGCGACTCAAACGGGGACGGTATCGGCGACATTAACGGAATCCGTTCAAAGCTCCCCTACATAAAATCGCTCGGAGTGAAATACATCTGGGTAACTCCTCTGTTCTGTTCGCCAATGGCTGACAACGGCTATGATGTTTCGGATTACAGGAATATCAACCCGATGTTCGGAACAATGGAGGACTGCGAGAAAATGCTCTCTGAGGCTGACGAACTCGGAATAGGCTTCATGTTCGATATGGTATTCAATCACACGTCGGACGAGCACGAATGGTTCAGGAAGGCACTTGCGGGCGACCCGAAATATATGGACTACTACATTTTCAGGGACAATCCGCCGGAATGGTCATCAGTATTCGGTGGTTCAGCGTGGGAATTTGTGCCGTCTCTCGGAAAATATTACCTTCACTTGTTCGACCCGAAGCAGCCTGATTTGAATTGGGATAACCCTGCTGTCCGTGAAGAATTGAAAGATGTTGTGCGTTTCTGGAAGGGAAAAGGCGTAAAGGGATTCCGTTTTGACGTTCTCAACCTCACATCAAAGCCCGCGAA
The DNA here is from genome assembly GCA_017448375.1 of Synergistaceae bacterium. GTDB lineage: Bacteria > Synergistota > Synergistia > Synergistales > Aminobacteriaceae > JAFUXM01. The sequence continues at coordinate 872 of JAFSLR010000195.1, forward strand.
TCTTGAGTCGTTACCTTCGGGGGCTGGAGCGTCATTCTGCAAGGACGGCCCTCACATTCACGAATACATACGCGAACTCGCAGAGGACTCCGGGATTACGGACATGATTACGGTTGGCGAAATGTCATCAACAACTCTCGAAAACTGCATACGATATTCATCGCCCGAATCACATGAGCTTTCAATGTGTTTCAACTTTCATCATCTCAAAGTCGATTACAAGGACGGCGGTAAATGGACTCTAATGCCCCCCGATTTGAACGAGTTACGGCGGATATTCTCGCAGTGGCAGGAAGGAATGTCGAAGGCTGGAAGCTGGCAGGCACTTTTCTGGTGCAATCACGATCAGCCCAGAATAGTGTCTCGATTCGGTGATGAGGGCGAATACTGGAAGGAGTCGGCGAAAATGCTCGCAACGTTCGTCCACCTTCTGAGGGGAACGCCGTACATATATCAGGGTGAGGAACTCGGAATGACGAACGCACATTTCACGGACATATCGCAGTATCAGGATGTCGAGTCGCTGAACTACTACAGGATTATGCGCGAAAACGGAACGAGTGAGGCCGATGCTATTGCTGTACTTGGGGCGAAATCCCGCGACAACGCACGCACCCCAATGCAATGGACTTCCGGCCATGAGGCGGGATTCACGGCGGGTAAATCGTGGCTGAGTGTTACGGGGAATTACACGGACATTAACGCTGAGGCAGAAGAGTCCGACCCCGATTCAATCCTGAATTATTACCGTCAGTTAGTGCAGCTCAGGAAGGATTACGCGGTAATCTCGGACGGTGATGTGAGATTCATTGAGACGGGGAACGAGAAAGTTATCGGCTATGAGCGGAGACTGAATGGTGAAAGACTCGTAGTGCTGTGCAACTTCAGCGGTAATGACGAGAAAGTTACGGGTGTTGACGTTAAAGGCAAGGTGTTAATCGGGAATTATTCCGGCACTCACAGAATGATGAAGCCTTACGAGGTGCTTGCGATTCTTGAGGGCTAATCCGTAACGTGTAAATATTAGGGCGTTCCTTCAATTTTTGGGGGACGCTCTTTTTGTGTAGTACAATAACTGAAAATTTCATGTTTTAATGAGAGAAGGATATACACTTGAGGAAGGTTGCAATAATTCTTGCGGTGATTTTGCGCTTTGCGGGATGTTCTGAGTCATTGCCGTTGTATGAGAGCGAATTACGCCCCGTTCTTATTCAGGGAGCAATGAAAGTTGAGACTGACATACTGATTTCCGCGCTCGCTGAGTCTCATGACTATACCATAGGGCATTGGCGTTATGTCGCGGGGAAAATTGGCGGTTATCCCGTTGTCGTGAGCGTAACGCGGTGCGGAGTCATGAATGCTTCTGCGTCAACAGCACTTGCGATTGAGACATTCAAACCGTGCGCCGTGATTAATCAGGGTACAGCGGGAGGACATGACCCGGCTTTGCACATTCGCGACATTGTGATAGCGTCAGACTGTTTCAACGCTTCAGCATGGAAGGCACTCAAAAGCGCAAAAGGAAAGGGAGTCGATTACCGCAATATAAATCTTATTGACGTTAATTTTTACGACGAGTACGAGAACGGAGAAGAGATTACGTTTCTTCCTTCTGACGGAAAATTGAAGGCTTCCGCGCTCGCTGTTAAGGACAAATACACGGCTGGGAAAATTATCGAGGGACGAATGGCAAGTTATGACACATGGGAGAACAGAGTCGATAATATATTATTCTTTCATGAGAAATTCGGCTCATCGTGTGAGGAAATGGAGACATTCCCGGCGGCTAAAGTTTGCAGGATTTACGGCGTTCCGTTTTTGGGAGTGCGTATAATCTCAAACTCTGCGCCTAACGGTGAAGAATATATCCCGGAAACCGGCCATGAGTGCCAAGCCTTTGTGATTGAGATTGTGAAAGATTACGTAAAGGAGATGAATAAATGAGAATGATAAAATTTGAGACTGATTATCAGGAAGGAGCATCGCCGGAAATTTTAGCCCGACTCGCTTCAACAAATCTTGAGCAAACATCAGGCTACGGAAATGACCCGCATTGTTCCCGCGCAAAGGACTTAATTCGCCGCGAAATCGGCAGGCCGGACGCAGCAATATACTTCATGGCCGGAGGAACTCAGACTAACACAACCGTCATCAAGCACCTTCTGACACCTTGCGAGGGAGTAATAGCGGTTTCGACAGGTCATATCAACGTCCACGAGTCCGGCGCAATCGAATCGACAGGCCACAAAGTTTTGACGCTTCCGAGTCATGACGGCTTGCTTTGCGCTGAAGAGTTGCGCTCATACATGGAGGCATTCAACGCTGACCCGACAAATGAACACATGGTACAGCCGGGAATGGTCTACGTTTCGTACTCGTCGGAATACGGCACTGTCTACACGAAATCACATCTTGCGGAAATCAAACGGGCATGTGAGGATTACGGGCTGAAACTTTTTGTTGACGGCGCGAGATTAGGCGCGGGACTCGTTTCAAGCGGGGCGGATATGGCCATGAATGATATTGCGGGACTCTGTGATGTCTTCTACATTGGAGGCACAAAGAACGGCGCGTTACTCGGTGAAGCTGTAGTGTTCCCGAATCCTGAAAGCGTGAACCTCAAGCAATTTACCACAATCATAAAGCAGCAGGGCGGATTACTCGCAAAAGGAAGGCTCTTAGGGATACAGTTTGAGGTGTTGTTTGAGGACGGATTATTTTACAGGAATGCGGAACACGCTAACATTCAGGCCATGAAAATTAAGCGTGCCTTCATTGAGCGTAATATACCGTTCCTGATAGACTCACCGACAAATCAGCAGTTCCCGATTCTTACACGTCAGCAGCACGAAACGTTATCAGAGAAATTCAGCTATGAGACGTGGCAGCCGTTAGATGACGGAAGATTAGCCGTAAGATTCTGTACGAGCTGGGCAACAACTGATGATAATATCAATGAACTGATACAAGAAATTCAACAGCTATAAAAGGAGATAAAATGACAACAAGAAAACGCAACAGGAATTTGGACAAAAGTTACACGCCGGATAACATCGAGCAGAAATGGTACGCGGAATGGATTTCTCATGGCCTCTTCAACGCCGAAATTAACCCCGACGCAAAAGCATTCTCAATCGTAATCCCTCCGCCTAACGTTACAGGCTCGCTCCATGTCGGACACGCATTCGATCACACGTTCCAGGATATTATGTGCCGCACAAAGCGAATGGAAGGTTACAGCGTCTTGTGGCTTCCCGGAACTGACCATGCCGGAATCGCAACTCAAAACGTTGTCGAAAAGGATTTGGCAAAAAAAGGAATCTCACGTTACGACTTGGGTCGCGATGAGTTCGTCAAAAAAGTCTGGGAATGGAAGAAAGTTTACGGCTCACGAATTATTGAGCAAATGAAACGGCTCGGAAATTCTTGCGACTGGAGACGCGAACGTTTCACTCTTGACGAGGGATTATCGCGGGCAGTCAGGGCGGTATTTGTCCGTCTCTACAAGAAAGGGTTAATCTACAGGGGGAAATATATCGTCAACTGGTGTCCGAGATGTTCAACGGCAATTTCAGACCTCGAAGTCGAATATGATGATCAGCCCGGAAATTTCTACTACGTCAAATACCCTTTAACCGATGCTGAAGGCTATATCCTCGTAGCAACAACACGCCCCGAAACCATAATAGGCGACGTAGCTATAGCAGTTCACCCGCGCTCAGAGAAATACAAACACTTAATCGGCAAACATGTACGAGTCCCATTAACCGACAGAGTGATACCGATAATTGAGGACAATATGGTAGACCCTGAGTTCGGCACTGGCTGTGTGAAGATTACTCCGGCGCATGACCCGAATGACTTTCTTGTGGGGCTTAATCACAATCTCGAACAAATACAGGTAATCGACTCACGCGGAATAATGAACGAGAACGCCGGAAAGTATAAAGGAATGACAATCGAACAGGCACGCAAAGAGTCAGCAAAAGACCTCGAAGAGTCCGGGCTTCTGGTGAAGGTTGAACAGATTACGCATTCGGTTGGACATTGCCAGCGTTGCGGGACGACAGTTGAGCCGTATCTCTCTGAACAATGGTTCGTCAAGACAAAGCCTCTTGCGGAGCGCGGAGTTCAGGCGGTGAAGGACGGCCGAATAAAGTGGACTCCGTCTCAGTGGGAAAAAACGTATTTCAACTGGATGGAGAATATCCGCGACTGGTGCATTTCCCGGCAGTTATGGTGGGGACACAGGATTCCTGCGTGGGAGTGCAAAGACTGCGGGCATATTACGGTTGCGGAGATTGACCCGACAGAATGCGAGCATTGCCACAGCCATAACATACAGCAGGAAAGTGATGTTCTTGATACG
>JAFSLR010000196.1 GCA_017448375.1 Synergistaceae bacterium
CCCGGCGTGCTTGTCTTCGTGATCGCCTTCATGTATACGTGCAGCGGAGCTACCCTGTAAACACCGAGTCCTGCGTCATATTGCTGGAGACCCGCGAAAAGCTCAATGTCATTCGTTACGTGGTCAAACAGTTTCATGAAGTTATTTGTTACTGTTCTCCATGTCAGAGAGAAGTTTGTTGAGTTGAAATGCCCTAACACAGGACTCTCAACTACACCAGCTATGCCCGCACCCTTGACTTCACTTGTCATCGCTTCAAGCGCGGGGATTGTTCCTTCAGCAATTCCGAGTTCGTCCTCACCGTTGAGATATACCGAAAAATTTATGCTTTTTTCTGGAATTATATTGCTCATCTTTCACACTCCCTAAGCTACCGCGTCAAAAAGAACGTTCACATATTCGGGGTCAAATTCCAGAACTCCCACAATCTGTTCGGCAGGCGGAGGCGGCGCAAAGTAGATATGGAATCTCAATATGCCGTCAAGCAAATCTGTTGTCGGATTTTCCGTTGACAGAAATTCGATACGTCCTCCGAGTAAAAATTCTCGTGCCTGTAATCCGTTCAGCCTTACATTGTAGCTGTTGACGATTGTACGTATTAATCGAGGGGTAATGGGCTTATCGACTTTCTGCCAGAACGTGAGAATAAACTCATTCCCTACCCAGTCGAACATACGCCGCGTAGGTATGAAGCAGTCTTTGACATCAGTATTCGCGGGGTAAGCTCCTGTGCGGTTACCCCATGCCCGCCAGCCTCCTATCCAGTTTAGCGCGGTTACGATCCCTTGCCCATTAAGGTAATTCACCTCGTCAAGCCCTAAATCAATTTCATTGCCGGACGTATCTACACACGCTTCCATTTGAAGATTTTTGTTTGACGGAGATTCATACGGCGTATCGTCATTCCCTGCGTCAATCTGATTCATTAGGCCGATTAACTGTGTCGAAAGATGATATACCTTATCCCCTAATTTGACTTTCGGCCAGCAGACTATCTCATGAATACCCATGTAATTATGTCTGTTTTTCCATTCGGGGACTTCTGTATATCTGTCCGCACCCGCTGAATCACACGGAACGTCAACAACACTCATCGCCGTAAAAAGTCCGTTGATGTTCTCAGCTTTTGCCCTCATTACGGCGGCTACTTCGGGGACTTCCGACCATTTCGGGGAAGCTATGAGGCCCGGCACAATCCTAAACTTAGGAAAAACGCTGTTTACAAGCTCCAGCCCTGAATAGCTCCCTGTAGTTGCGTCAACTCCTCCGATTATGTCATTCGCTGTTACTTCATTGGGCTTTAAGCGCGTAAATCCTGCTTTTACCGTGCTTGCGCTTGCTAACTTTCCGCCTTTGATGACCGAGAGAATAGCATTCCCCGAATCATCATAGCCGATTGAGTAATCAACTCCAGCTATGTAATTCGTTCCGCTCTCAAACGTTATTCCCGCTGAGAGTATTACGTCCTGCCCTAAGTTCGCTTCACCGTCTGAGATTGTGAAATTTGCGGGGGAAACTGTCTCTTTGTGTTTTGCAGGGTCTAATACGTTGATTAGGACGCACGGCGAAACCGCAAACAATACAAACTGGCTGTAAATGAACTCGCATAACGTATATTTCTCCCAGTTATCAGAATACCCAAAGAGTTTTACTGCGTCATTATAGCTGTAAATTAACTGAGGCTTGTTGACGTTAGTTAATGACTCGTCATCTGACCCCAAATGAACCGGCGCAGTACCCACTATAACGGGCAGTCCTGCTTCAGTTCTTACGGGAGATATTAATGACGTTGGAACTTCTGACTTATAAACCCCGTGTCTGAATGCCATTTATTTTTTCACTTCCTTTAGCTGATGAAAAAGCCGGAACTCGTTTGTCCCGGCCCGATTGATTTTCTGTTTCACTTCTTCAGCCTCGCTCACTGGAACTATTAAGGCTTTTATGTCTGCTATTTTCTCGATTGCTCGTTTCACGTAAGGCGGCAATCCTCCTCTGAACACTTGAAACCTTTGCAGAGCCATTGAAAATATGTTCGGCCCTAAATAGATTTGTGGTTCACTCTCAGTGATTTCTTCCTGCAATACTTCATCTTCGTCCATTTGCACATACCCCCTCAAAATTTCTCGGCATTAACGGCCTTCCTGTCTCCCATACCGACTCTATCTGACCGAAATATATTGGCCAGGGCTGATCCTCAAACAGATAATTCTTTAACGGCATTTCGAGCCGATAACGATTATCAAGCACTCTTGCGGGCATTGTCAGCAAGTCCTGCCGGATTACCTCAATGATATTCAGCACATCGCGGTAGCCCTGACAATCTGATGGTAATAACTCTTCTTCCTCGCCAGACTCTAATTTGCGCTCATTCTCGGCGGTTATTGCGTCATAAACCCCAACAAGAATATTCACATTTACACGGGTCTGCGTTAATGTGCCTTCCTCACTGTCGGTGGCTTCAACTAATTTCACGATTACACACGGAAAAAGCGTTTCTGCGTCTGTGTATGTATATCCCTGCGGCGTAATAGCTTCTGAGTCATCTTTAGGTTTTACTGTTATGCTTGAAGGCTGAGGAAGATACTGTGCGTACACTTTCACAGCCTGTATTTTTGCGCCTTTAGCTGTGAGCTTGTAATTGCTGAATATCTCGCTCAATCTTGCGACTAATGCGTCAAGTAAATTTAATTCTGTCATTCCGTCTCCTTTGTCAAACGCCCATAAACCCGTTGCAACGTTCATATACGGCTTGTAACTCATACCATAGCACCAATAATACGCATTACTTCATGATTAAGACGTTTCTCAAATACTTCACGCGCTCTTTTTTCTACAACTGCAACAGTTTCTTTATTCTTCACAATTTGCGGGATTGACGGCGATACTACATGCTCAATATTGCTCCATGCCTTGCCGGGACGAATACGGCGGAATAATACATTTCCTGCGTTCGGCGTATTCATCATGAATGTGCCTTTAGGGAGTGGCTTTAATCCTCCCTTACGCATTACCGCACCTTTGAAGCCCTTTTTGTTTCCGGCCTGCGGATTTTTCGGTGTGAGCTTGTATTCTTGCAGCTTTTTACGGCCTCCGCGTGAAATCATTGCACCGTAAAGATTGCCAGCATTCGCCGTCCTAAGCTGAAGCGTTTTCCTGACTTCTCCAGATTTCGCAAAATAACGCCCCGCAGTTTCGCGCGCTGACTCTGTACGCATACTTTCAAGCGTTCTGTTCATAGCACTTGAAACAGCCTGCGGAAATGCTCCCGGTATCCTCTGAAGTGCTTTGTATGCTTTCTCTAGTCCTGACTTATCGATTCGGACATCAATTCTCATACGCTGTTCGCCTCCAATACTATGCACCAGATTTGATCCTGAATCAATATCGCCTCTGAAACTGTGTATAACTTCCCGTCTACCCTCAAGGGCTGTTCCGCATTCACGCCGGAAATTTCCTGCGCTCGGCAAAATAATATCCCTCTGGACTTGCTTACACCTTCGGGATTCTCACTGTCTATGCGTATATTTATCTTCTGGGTTCGGGAGTCTCCTGTGAAAACTGAGAGAATTTTTACTCCGTTAATGTTGTGATAACGAGCAAATTCGGAATTATTGAACCATACCGCGTTGTCTTCAAGGTCGGACGCTAAATCATCAAGGAATTTCGTATCTCGTGCGTATATGTCATGAATTGACTGTATCATTTTGCTGTGCTGTTTCGGCTTTTGATTTCTTTGCGCTCTTTGCGGTCTGTGTGTCATTGATGACTTCAGCAAATCCCTTTTCCGCAAGTGAACGAGCAATCGCACTGTCGGGCAATACATCTCCTGACCTGTATATTCGCCCGGAAGAAATAAATCTAGCACGCCTAAGTACAATCATTACACCGCCCCCGTTACAACGCCCTTCAGGACGTACCACGATTTGAGATCATGCGGCATGGGTAACGGCCTCGATGATATTGATATGAACTTCTGCGGCGGGTCTTCTGTGAACCATGTGTGCGGGACGTACTCTCGCATGTAGGTTACGTGTTGGCCGTTGCGGTCAATTCGCGTTATTGCCCCGTAAAGCATTGAGTTCTTCTCGCCGGAGTTCTGAATTATTACAGTCTCAGGGTCAATTATCGGCTTTAATTTCGGCTCACCGTCCGCATCA
>JAFSLR010000197.1 GCA_017448375.1 Synergistaceae bacterium
ACGCTCAGGTAGAACTCATCGAACCCGCAGGATTTGCCCTTGAGCGCGTGTGCTGCTTCAACAACGTTGGTGTAGTTTCCGCCTGCGCAGCCTCCGATAACTCCCTGCTGAACCATGAGCTTGCCGTCCGGGGTAACTTTGTCGAGAAGCGTGAATTTCGCACGACCCTTTGCTACGTCTTCGGTTGCTCTCTTCTCCGTCTCTGCGAGAATGTCCTTCAGGTTCTCGTAAAGCTCGGCAATCGTGAAGGAATTTGACGGGTTGAACGGCATAGCGATCATCGGGCGGATAGTGGCAAGGTCAACTTCAACGCATCCGTCATAGTACGCGACATCAGCGGGGTTGAGTTCCTTGTAGTCGCCTTCGCGGCCATGCTGTGCGAGGAATGCCTTTGTGTCTGAGTCGGTTCTCCACACTGAGGACAGGCAGTTTGCTTCCGTTGTCATTACGTCAACGCCGTTCCTGTAGTCGGTTGTCATTGACGCAACGCCGGGACCAACAAACTCCATGACCTTGTTCTTGACGTAACCAGCTTTGTAGACTGCCCTGATGATTGCAAGAGCCACGTCATGAGGACCTACGAACGGTTGGGGTTTGCCCTTCAGGTAGATTGCGACAACGCCGGGATATGCTACATCGTAGGTGTCTTCGAGAAGCTGCTTGACGAGTTCGCCACCGCCTTCGCCGATTGCCATTGTTCCGAGTGCGCCGTAACGTGTGTGTGAGTCTGAGCCGAGAATCATCTTCCCGCAACCCGCGAACATCTCGCGCATAAACTGGTGAATGACCGCGATATGTGGAGGCACGTAGATTCCGCCGTATTTCTTCGCAGCACTGAGTCCGAAATAGTGGTCATCATCGTTGATTGTTCCACCGACAGCACACAGTGAGTTGTGGCAGTTCGTCATGACGTAGGGAAGCGGGAACTTCGTCATTCCTGAAGCTCTTGCAGTCTGGATGATTCCCACGAACGTAATATCATGTGAGGCCATCGAGTCGAACTTTATGCGCAAGTGATCCATGTCGCCCGATGTGTTGTGGGACTTCATGATTCCGTATGCGATTGTTCCCTTTTTGGCTTCGGCCTTTGAGTATTGCGCGCCCTGGCTTTCAGGGACTATCTTTTCGCCGTTGACGAGGTAAACGCCTTCATCGTAAAGTTTGATCATGTTTCGAGATTACCCCCTCTTGAAATTTGCGGGGCAGGCAAAAAAATACCAGCACAAACAATGCAACTGATATAAAGCCTGCTGAAAAAAATTTTGTTGTGAATGTGTGAAATTTTGTACAGGAATTATAACACGCGTGAATAAATTAGTTTCTACGTATGATTAAGTATGATGAAGATGAAAATTTTTGTGCCTTCCACAATACAATTATTGGCGAAATTTTACCCGTCTAATGACCTGCAAGCCTCGCAACTTTTTTCCGGCAAATGACCCACAAGCCTCACGATTTTTCACGAGGCATTACGTCCTTGATATTTCCACGCGAAATTTTGACATGCTGACGAAAAAATGATAATTTCTACAATCATTGCACAGTAGCAAGGAGGAAACGTAATAATTATGTCAATGACCATCGGAAAAGAATCATCAGGCGACAAACTCACCCTCGCGCTTTCAGGAAGGCTCGACACCACAACAGCCCCTCAGCTTGAAGCGGAACTGAACTCATCACTTGACGGCGTGAAAGAACTCGTGTTCGACATGAAGGATCTCGAGTACATTTCATCAGCAGGCTTGCGCGTACTCCTCAAGGCGCAGAAGACCATGAACAAGCAGGGAAGCATGACTATCCGCAACACAAGCTCCGAGATTATGGAGATCTTCGAGGTAACAGGCTTCGACGAAATACTCAGCATCGAGAAATAGTAATGCTCACATTTCAGCCGCTGAATATGGGCATGAAAGGGCTGGCAGATTCCTACACGTTCAAATACGGCGAGGGATCTTGCCAGCATTCTTTTGTGTCATCATGGTGCCTTCAGAATAAGTACGGCGATATGTTTTGCGAACATGAAGGCTTCCTTTACACTTTGCGCTCAAAACTCTGCACACCGAATGAGAGAGTCTATCTTTTTCCTCACGGCGACAGGTCAGACCTTGAGGCCGTAAGGAACGCAGTACAGAATGTGATTGATGACGCGCACGAAAATAATTCCCGCGTGAAGTTCCAGACCGTAACAGAGTCAGCAAAGGACATAATCACGGCACTTTTTCCCGGAAGATTCACAGCAGAATACAGTCGCGACTTGTCGGAATACATCTACAGAACCGAACACATTTACATTCCCGAAAACATGCTCTCACCTTCAGCCCCTAACCCTATGAGAAAACGCCGGGGCGTGAGAACTTTCTGCAAGGATTATGACGGGAGATTCACTGTAACAAAAATTCTGCCTGAACACATTGATATGATAAGAGATTTTCAGGACGAATGGCTTGACGAAAAATTGACGTGCGATGATAACCCGCTCATTGAAAGGCAGCTTGAGGAAGAAAATATTTCCGTTCAGAGGGCGTTAAATGATTTCTTTGCGCTGGGTCTTTCGGGAGTAGCTGTGTTCATTGACGGCGAATTGAAAGGTTACGCATACGGCTCAAAGTTGAGCGATGAATGTTTTGACGGTGCAGTCGGCAAAGGCTCGCGATTGATTCCTAACATTTCACCGTTCCTTAAGCATGAGCTTGTGAGGCTTTGCTGTGAGAATTTCCGTTACGTGAACCTTGAGGAAGATTTAGGCGTTAAGGGTCTGCGCGAAATGAAGACCGAATACATGCCCGAATACATGATAGAGAAATACACAGTAACCGAAATATGAATCGTATTGAAGCAAATTTATCACTGTTAATAATAACGTTCTTTGCGTCAGTGCAATATGCTTTTCTGATATGGGTTCCCGAGTCGGTCTCACACTTTGCGTTCATGTGCATAACGAATCTTGTCGGGCTGATTATGTCCCTGTGCTTTTTTTTCGGGGAACTCTTCAGGCTTGACATAAGGCAGGTGAAGCAGAGCGTGATACTTTCAGGGGAACTCGTAATCTTCAACTTGTTTTTGCTGATGGGTATACAGGAACTCGGCACAACGATAACGAACGCTCTATTATCGACAAACTTTGTATTTATCGCGCTGGTTGCATTCTTGACATATAAAAAGCTGCCTTCACGGGAAACTCTATACGGTATTTTCACAGTTCTTGCGGGGCTATTCATCATGGCAAGCTCGGAGCTGGATATGCTATTCAGTATGAGCGCGTTCTATCTTATGCTGTCAAATCTTGCGTTTGCGTTCTACCTTGTGAGCGTCGGCGAGTATTCTTCATCCTCAAATCCCGCAATTATCGCAATGGGGCAAATGTTTTTCTGCTTCGTGTTCAGCCTTGTATTGTGGGCGGGTGAAGCTGTATTTATGGGCGCGGATTTTTCCCTTCCGACAAAGCCAGAGTTTTGGGGGAGCGTTATTTACGTTAGCTTCTTCATTCGCGGGCTTTATGGAATCGTTCAGGTTTACGCGCAAAGATATGTTTCAGCCCTCAGTGCCTCGCTGATATTCTCTACAGCAATAATTATGACTATGGCAGTCTCACCCATCATCACAAAAATTTTGGGGATTGCGCCGGAAGTCATAACATGGCCGAAAATTATCGGTGGTGTGTTCATGATTGTCGGAATACTGATGACTGAGCCGGAATTTGTTGCGCTGGTTAGGAGGCTCTTGCGTCATGCGTGAGAGATTGAAACTGATTGTGATTTGCGCCGTTGCATATTTCGTTATGGATGTTCCTGTACAGATGACTCAAATTCTGCCGTCATACGCGGGAATCAAAAATTTCTTGCCGTCAGTATTGGGACTCTTTTTCGGGATTTGTGGCGTTATTGGCTGTGTGATTGGCTGTGTGTTATCGTCTTGCATCGTGAATCCTGACATGCCCGCCGTGATTCATGAGTGCTTCTGCATAACCGCAGCGGGACTCATCATGTTTTACGGCTGGCACATCACCGCAAAGACTCACCGTCCGTCCCTCAAATCATGGCCGGATTACGCGCGCTATATCGTGCTGCTTGCCGGGGGGTGTATGTTATGCGCAAGCCTCCCAATATCAGCCGCATATTTCCTCACAGGCTTAACCATAGGAATCCCCGTAACTATACTGTTCTCATCACTGCTATACATTGAGCCGATAATACCGCGCCGATATACTAGCTTCCCTGACGTAGAATTTTGCCTACTCCCTAACGCAGAGTCCCTTGAAGGAGCAAATGAGCTTCTCGAAATGTCAGCAATGAAACGCGATGTGAAAATGAAACGTGTATTAGAGATTCAAAGCTGTATTGAGGAGCTTGCAATACGAATCCGCAAGAATAACCCTGACGCAAAAATTTCGGTCTCTGTGATATTCGGTGAGGCAATATCAGCACGGCTTCATTACGGCGGGAAAAAGTATAACCCTTTTCGCATTGACACGAACGAGGACGAAATAGACATAATGAGCCTAAAAATCATAAAGCATCGGGCAATCAGAGCATCATTCAGCTATTCAGGCGGTGAAAATTTTGTACATGTAGTAGTTTAGGAGGATTTAACATGCACAAGTCAACAATAAGAAAAAAGGTTCAGGCTATCGTTCTGTATATCTCCGTGATAGCACTGATAATAACGGGTACAGTTGGCATTTTCGGAATGAGGCGAATACAGGAAGACAGCGAGTCAGCCCTCATAAACCAAATGGAAAATAACCTTGCGGCAATCATCGAGGCAAAATCAGACTTTGCAGACTCGGAATTAGGGCGCGACGCAGGACATATCATTAACTTTTCGCAGT
>JAFSLR010000198.1 GCA_017448375.1 Synergistaceae bacterium
ATGAGCCTCGATGAAAGGATTAACACGCTGACAGAATCACTTTTTGAGGCGCAGGGAAAGCGCGATTCATTCGTCAAAGCAATCGCCCCAAAATACCCGTCAAACCTCAACATCTCGCAGACACTTCAAACCCTTGACGAGTTCCTTATTCCCGCAATGAAAGTCAACATGAGAGTCCCCGAATACAGAGAAGGCGATGAACCTACAAGGCAGAAATTATCACAGCAGCGCAAAGCATATCTTGACGCAGAGAAATCAATATTGCTGTTCATCTCTTCAGCCCAGAAAAACGAGGCTAATCCGCTCCCATTGTCTTTGGTCGAAAAGTTTACGGCGTTCCACGAGAAGACAAAGATTATCGCAAAAGAGATTCTCTACTCCCAGATTGACGCGGTGAAAATCGCACGGCGCAACAAGAAAATCACCGACAACTGCGCCCAGATGACAGACGCAATGAAACGCGCCGAACTCCGTGCAATGATCACAAAGAAGCGCGAATATCTCACTGTCCCAGCAAAGAATGCCCGCTGTGATACGTCATTGATTGCTCAGCCCGGCTCAGTCCCTCTCGATTACGCGAAGGATTATGAGATTGTCCGTGAGTTTACCGCAATGGATATTGACATGTTCAACGTTCCGAGAGTCAGAATGTACGGTATTCCCCGCGTTATTTTCGTACCGGGTCAGGGCTTGGGGACTTATGACTGGTCTGACCACACGCTAATCATTCCGGCTTTCCCGGTCGGCGGAAACGAAAAATCCGTCAGCTATGCTCTTGCTTCTTTCAGATGGGATTCGGACGAGGACAGAAAGCTCAAGACTCCCTACGAGCAGCAGATAAAGGAGAACAAGAAGAAATCACTTCTTGCACTGGCGGCTTCATTCTGGAAGGACTATTCTTTGTGGCTGACGAAAGAGAAACGCGGATACAGAATACTTCCGAGCGAGACACGGAAAGTTTTCGTCAACATGTTCCGGCCGAAAGCAGACGAGTAACAGCAGATGCCCATAAACATACCCGGCGATCTTCCCGCAGCCGGAGTACTTGAGCGGGAAAATATATTCGTGATGACTCGCAGGCGCGCAATGACTCAGGACATACGCCCGCTCAAAATACTCATCCTTAACCTTATGCCGACAAAAATTGTTACTGAGACTCAGTTAGCGCGTCTTCTGGGAAATACTCCGCTTCAGGTTGAAATATATCTCATGGCCATAAGCGGACGTGAGCACAAGAATACGCCCAAAGAACATATGCTTGCTTTCTACAAAAATTTTGACAGCTACAGGGACGAATATTTTGACGGAATGATTATCACGGGCGCGCCTGTTGAACATTTGCCGTTCGAGGCTGTCGACTACTGGCCGGAACTCTGCGATATTATGGAGTGGAGCAAGTCTCATGTTCACAGCACGTTTCATATATGCTGGGCAGCACAGGCCGGACTCTATTATCATTACGGAATCCCGAAGATACATTTGCCCCGAAAGATGTTCGGAGTCTTCAAGCACAGGGTAACTCATAAAGGCTCAATATTATTCCGGGGGTCTGATGATGTCTTCATGGTTCCGCATTCGAGGCACACAACGATAATGCGCGGGGACGTTCTGAAAATTCCTGCGCTTAAGATTCTTTCTGAGAGCTACGAGGCCGGAGTCTATGTTATTTCGACAAACGAAGGAAGGCAGATTTTCATCACCGGGCATTCTGAATATGATCCTGAGACTCTCGCGCTTGAATACTGGAGGGACAAACGCGCCGGGCTTGCGATTCATGTTCCCTATAATTATTTCCCGAATGATGATGATACGCAGAACCCGATTTGTACGTGGCGTTCGAGTGCTAATCTTCTCTATTCAAACTGGCTGAATTACTTTGTCTATCAGCAGACTCCGTATGACGCGAGGAAGATTAGGGATTTAGATTTGAAGGTTTAAATGTAACTGAAAGAAGAGGCTCAATAAATGAAGAAATTAACGCTCAAAAAAGTACTGATAATTCTTGCAGTCGCCCCCATGACACTCTCAGTACTCGTTATCGCCCTCATAACTTCAAACGTTGTAGTCCGAAACTTAAAGCAGGACACAAAAGAAGAACTCATACTCGCCGCAAAAGGTCTCAAAGAATACTACGAGTATGACATCGTGAACGGCTACGATTTAGTTGACGGATTCATACGCTACGACACAAGCTACATCGACAAAATGAAATCCTCCGGAGTCGATCTGACTCTCTTCAAGGGAAATATACGTTTCATGACAACAATCATCGACTCAAACGGTAACCGCATTGAAGGAACTCCCGCCTCAAATGCCGTCTGGAATGCCGTTAGCGCGGGAAACGATTATTACTCCGACAGCGTGAAGATTAACGGCCTCGATTACCACGTATACTACACGCCCATTAAGAGCGGCTCAAAAGTTTACGGTATGGCATTCTCAGGGAAACCAGCGACTCAGATTCAGCAGGCAGTCAGAAACATTTACATTCTCATATCCTCCATAAGCGCAGGACTGATACTCTTATTCGGGGCAATAGCTCTCGTTGTCGCAAAAAGAGTCGCCGAACCCTTGAAGGAAGTTACAGCGAGGATTGAAACATTGCTTGACGTGAATAATGAAGATGAAATTGAAACCGTCAGCAAAATCTACGAGACTTCACAGCTAATCACAGCAGCCGGGAATATAAGCCATGTGATTCGCGAGACCGTCAGAAAGATTCAGGACTCTGCGTTCTCACTCTCTGACACCGTCAAATCTACAGCAGACATGGCCGAAGAAGCCTCCGATTCAGCGTCCCAAATCTCAGAGGCCATGAAGGGATTAGCTCAGTCAGCCGTATCTATTGCAGGAAGCGTTCACGGGATAAGCTCAAACCTTGAGGAGATGGACAATGTAACAGTTCAGGCCGTCCGAAACGTTGAGAATCTCAGCAGGAGTTCAACATCAATGGACACCGCTAACGCCTCAGCACATGAAAGCATTGATGACGCGGCAAAATCTTTCTCTGAGGCTTCAACGTCAATCGCAACGATAAGCGAAAAAGTACGGGTTACGAACGACTCAATCGGGAAAATAGGCGAGGCCGTAAACATAATCTCAGACATTGCATCACAGACAAATTTACTCTCACTCAACGCAAGCATTGAGGCGGCGAAAGCTGGCGAGGCCGGAAAAGGTTTCGGGGTTGTTGCGGGTGAGATAAAGAAACTTGCGGAACGTTCCGACGAGTCAGCCGAACAGATTCGCGACCTTGTGGCAGAAGTTGAAGGTCTTTCGGGTGAATGCGTTGACGCTGCGGAGGCCATGAAGAATCTTATCGACAATGAACGCGAAAAACTTTTGTCGGCTCAGGAGAAATTCAAGGCTCTTGAGAGTGAGATTAAATTATCGCTTGAAGAAATTGATTCGGTCTCGGAAATTACATCGAGGCTTGACGGCATAAAGAACACGATTCTTGAGGCTGTGAATAATCTTGCCGCAACATCAGAGGAAACTTCAGCGACAAATGAGGAAGTAGCCGCCTCAGTCGGAGGAATTGCCGAAAACGTAAAGAAAGTTGCTGATGACACAGAGACAATGAATAAACTTGCTGACGGATTGTCGGAGGCTGTATCGCATTTCAAGTAGTGATATAATTTTACGGAAAAATTTTCAGAGTGTTTGATTTGACAACGGAATAATTACGCGGTTATAATACCTCGTCAATCAATTCACACAAACACATCACTTACGTGGAGACGTGGCCGAGTGGTCGAAGGCGGTTGACTCGAAATCAACTGAGCAGCTTGCTGTTCCTAGAGTTCGAATCTCTACGTCTCCGCCATTTTTATATGTAAAGGCAGGTTTCATATTAACGTCATGAAAATTCTCGTAATTAACTGCGGAAGTTCATCCCTCAAGTATCAGCTTTTCGACATGGAAGACGAGTCAGTCTCGGCAAAAGGTCTCGTAGACAGAATCGGCATAGACGGCTCAAATCTCGTTCACAAGAAAACAGGCGCAGAAGATTTCAAAGTAGAAACACCGATTAAAGATCACAAAGTGGCAATGAAGCTCGTACTTGATGCACTTCTTGACGAGAAACACGGCGTACTGAAGTCGCTTGATGAAATTTCAGGGGCTGGACACCGCATAGTTTCCGGCGGAGACCTCTACAAAGAGTCAGTTCTTGTTGACGACAAAGTAATGGACGGCCTCAGACAGTGCATACCGTTAGCACCGCTCCACAATCCCGGGCATATCATGGGAATCGAGGCAATACAGCACGCTCTCCCCAAACTGCCGAACGTTGTCGTCTTTGATACGGCGTTCCATCAGACAATGCCCGATTACGCTTACATGTACGGACTTCCCTGGGAGTTCTACGAGACTCACCGCGTAAGGCGTTACGGAGCGCACGGGACAAGCCATCACTTTGTAGCGCTCAGGACAGCGGAAATAC
>JAFSLR010000199.1 GCA_017448375.1 Synergistaceae bacterium
CTAACCCTATGTATTATGACGGGCATACGTGGCGGATTGTAGTGTTCGCGTACTGCTTTGTTGCGTCAGTACTCCCTATGTGGCTTCTGAAACACCCCCGCGACTATCTGAGTATATTCCTGTTACTGGGAATGATATTCGGCGGTGCAATCGGAATCATTATCGCTAACCCTGAGATTCAAATGCCAATGTTCGCGGGCTGGACGGTGAAGAATCAGCCGTTGTTCCCGATATTATTCATCACGATAGCATGCGGAGCAGTTTCGGGATTTCACAGCCTCGTCTCATCAGGTACATCATCAAAATCAATCTCGAACGAGACGGATATACTTCCTGTAGGCTACGGGGCAATGTTGGTTGAGACTCTTCTCGGAGTTGTCGCGCTTGTGATAGCGTGTTCGGCCTCAAAGGACGGCGGATTACCTACGGGGACTCCGTTCCAGATTTTCGGGAATGCTGTCGGGGGATTCTTCACGATGTTCGGGCTTCCGGCTCATGTCTCGGCGTGCGTGATAATGATGTGCGTTTCGGCACTGGCCATGACGACAATCGACGCTGTAACACGAATCGGGAGAATGTCATTGCAGGAGTTATTGCTGTCAACTGAAGGCGAAGAACCCGGCTTCCTCGTGAAGTTCATCACAAACACTTACGTCTCGACAATCATCACACTTGCGCTTGCCTATGCGTTATGCCTCGCGGGGTATGCAAGCATATGGCCGTTATTCGGGGCGGCTAACCAGCTTTTGTCGGCGTTAGTGCTTACGGCTCTTGCGGTGTTCCTGCGGGTAACGGGGCGTAAAGGCTGGATGCTCTATGTACCGATGACGTTTATGTTTGTCGTAACGATGTCGGCACTTGTGATAAGCGTGTATAACATTGTGCTGAAACTCGGCGCAGGGAATTTCGTGTTTATGGTTGACGGGTTGCAGCTCATAATAGCGGTAGCACTCATGACGCTTGCGGTACTTGTTGTGTCTAACTGCTGGAAGGAATTATTTTCGGCAAGAGTAAGGAAGGACATCGCCGCTGCTCACTAAGAAAGGATGATATTGTTGCCTGAGATTTCACGGTTCTACGGAATAAGAATCTACATGTATTACGATGAGCATAACCCGCCTCACTTCCACGCAAAATATGACGGCGAAGAGGCCGAATACAATTTTGACGGCGACATCTTGAGGGGTTCAATGCCTCCGCGAATCTCAAAGATAATTGCGGGCTGGGCTGTTCTTCATTCGCGCGAACTCGAAGAGAATTGGGAAGACGCAAGAGACGGACGCGAATTGACAAGCATAAGGGGGTTAAAGTAATGGGCTGCCATGAATGCCCCGATGCAATAAGCGTTACGGCACTTGATGATTACGTCCTGAAAGTCGAGTTTGCTGACGGCTCAGTCAAAACATGTGATTTCTCCGACCATCTCAACAAAGGAGTCTTCAGGAAACTTCGCGATGTATCATTCTTCAGGAAAGCACACGCTCAGGACGGCGCAATAGTATGGGACGAAACATTAGACTGTGCGCCGGAACATGTCTACTTCAACAGCTGACTCGAAAATAATTCGCCCTCCCTTAAAATTCGGGGAGGGTATTTTTTTTGCTGATATGATATTCTTTACTCATTCCATTAACAAAAGGAGAATTTCACACACAATGAAACGTTTTCTTAAACTCATATTTACAGCGGCTTTCCTGATTTGCATTTGCTCATCTGCATTCTCTGACGACAAATATATAGTCGTTGACGTTGAAGGCAAAGGCAAAACCAGAGATGAAGCTATCGAATCGGCTTGGCTCGCGGGAATCCGTCAGGCCGTAGGTACATTCATCGACTCAAAGCAGGAACTCAAAGACGACAAACTCACCGAACGCATTATCGCTTACAGCCGGGGACTCGTCGAAAAGTACGAAGTTACAGGAGTCGACGACAGCAGAGCGGACAGAGGAATCTACTCCGTAAACGTCCGAATGTGGATAATTCAGGAATTATTGAGGGACGGAGCGCAGCACGCCTCATCAGGAAGCGCGGAGATAACATTTTCCCCGAATGACATTAAGAGGCAGAAAGAAGAACTCGACGCGAAATCACTCGAAGCACGTAACGCAGCCGAAGAAACTTCCCGCAAAAAAGCTATCACAGGTGCTGAACTTCTCGGCGCAATGCTCGAAAGGTACAAGCCTGAAAATTTCCTTTCGTGCTACATTCCAGGAAAGCCCGAACCCGTTAAAGGCAAGGCAGACACATTCACCCTTAATATTGAGGTCAGCTTCAACGGGAAATTGTACAGTGAGAATTTTGTTCCCGACCTTGAGCAGGTGCTGGATCAGATAGCCGAGTCAAAGAAAAATATTCTCATGGTCAAGAAGAAGAATGAACTTCGGACTCTCGCGTCAGGCAGAACTATTAGTAGAGATGCCACTGTGATTTTTGAGGCTGACGGGCTTGGGAAGGGCTACACTCTTGCGGTTTACGACAAGCCGGAAAGATTCGGGGCGAGGCTCTACAGTTTCAGGAATGATGAAGCACCCCAAATTAATGAAGTCCTGAAAAAGTTTGTGAGTCGCACGGCAAATGTAAAGGGCATTCTTCTTGAGCTTCAGGACGAGGACAGGGAGACTCTTGACTCGGTAACAAAAAATTTTGCGCTGAAATATCTTATGTCCGTAAAAAATAATGTATGGGCGGTTCACAATACAGTCATAAATACTTCATTTGAGGGTACAAAATTTACCGTGCCTATTGAGATTGAGCTTCCCGAAGAGGTTCTGCCCTACGTCAAATTCTTCAAGGCTTCATTGATTATTGATAATCGTCAAAAAGGCTGGCTGGGGGTCAACTTATACACAAGTGGTGAGGGAGCGTGTAGGGTATTGTCAGTTGGAAACAATTCCCCGGCATACAGGGCAGGGCTGAGGGCTGGTGATGCTGTCGTGGCCATAAACGGAGAGCCTGTTAAAAGTGCGAGCGAGGCTGAAGCAATAATCGACAGCATGTACGAGGGCGATGTTGCTGTGCTGAAGCTCAAAAACGGCCGTGAAATCTCCGTAACATTAGGAGCGAAACCGTAAGCACCCATGACCCGAATACTAATCACCGGTTCAAACAGCTACACAGGGAACGCACTCCGCGAATATCTTTCATCATGGCCGGGAAAATATAACGTGTCATCAATAAGCCTCCGTGGGGACTCGTGGAAGTCCGAAAATTTCGGGGGCTTCGACACCGTTATACACACCGCCGGACTCGCCCATGACAG
>JAFSLR010000200.1 GCA_017448375.1 Synergistaceae bacterium
ATCACGGCAATTTTCGCGGGCTATATGTTCAGCGAGTCAAGAATCGACTGGGGCGCGGCGTGGCTGTCTGTAACAGTAGGATTCTTGTGTTTCGCAACGAGAATCAAGCCGGAAAAATCACACTCATCATCAGACGATGACAGCAAAGACCTTCATGACCTCGCAATGTTGATCGCTGATTTGTCGGTTATGAGCCTGAAGAATATAGGCAGGACAATTCCCCCCGGAACAAAAGAGATTAACGACATGGAGGAAAAGTTAAGCAGTTTTCTTGACGTTATGCCTTTAAGCAGTGATGAAAGGGATGAAATATCAGAAGAATTTGACCGCCTCAGAGACAGGACAAAACGAAACGAAAGCGGGCGGGCTATAATGAGAAGCGCAAGGCTTTAGACTTTCACAGGAGATATTTTCATGAACAAAGGACAAAAATTTTCTATATGGTATTTTCTCATCGCGTTAATTGTCGCGTGGCTTTTCTCAGAGTATATCTACAAGCCTTACACAGAAGGCAAAACAGAAGTCCCCTACAGCGAGTTCCTTTACGACCTCAGCAACGGAAGAATCGAGAACGCAGACATAACCGACTCACGCATAATTTTCACCCTGAAAGAGAACATCAGCCCCGACAAACGCCCGATAGTTGACGGAAAAATTCTCACAACAAAACGCGCAAAATCTCAGGAGAACGTAAAAAGCTCGGTGAGACTCACAGACCCGTTTTTGATTGAGAGGCTTGCGAGCGCGGATATAAAATTCGGCGGGATTCTTCACAGGGACGGACTAATAGATCTCTTCATGGGTATATTGCTCCCAATGCTGCCGCTGATAATAATATGGTACTTCATCTTCAGGAACATGCACGGGGGCGGCGGCGGAATATTCTCATTCGGACGAAGCCGGGCTAAAGAATTACAGGGCGAAATGAGCGGGGTACACTTCAGCGACATAGGCGGGGCAGGCGAGGCAGAAGTTGAGCTGCGAGAAATTATAGACTTCCTCAAAGAACCGAAACACTTCGACAAATTCGGGGCGAAATTACCGCGCGGCGTTCTGCTTGTCGGCCCTCCCGGCACTGGCAAGACTCTTCTCGCTAAGGCTTGCGCGGGTGAGGCGGGCGTTCCGTTCTTCTTCATCACGGGGTCAAGTTTCGTTGAGATGTTTGTCGGAGTCGGCGCCGCAAGAGTGAGAGACCTTTTTGAGCAGGCAAAGAAGAAAGCTCCCTGCATAATCTTTGTTGACGAAATTGACGCAATAGGGCAGTCAAGAATGCGCAACTTCAACAGCAATTCAGAGCAAGAAGCAACATTGAATCAATTACTCGCTGAAATGGACGGATTCGAGCCTAACAACGGAGTCGTAATCATGGGCGCGACTAACAGGCCGGAAATTTTAGACCAGGCATTATTGAGGCCGGGAAGATTCGACAGACAGATTCAAGTTGTTCTGCCGACAGAGGAAGGACGCGAGGAGATTCTCAAGATTCACACAAAGAATTTGCCTCTTGACCCCGCAATAAGTTTGAAGTCAATCGCAAAAGTTACGCCGGGTTTCTCTGGTGCTGACCTCGCAAATATCGCAAATGAAGCATCACTCTTAGCCGCAAGACGGAAGGCCGACAAAGTTTCAATGAATGATTTTGACCTCGCAATAGAGAGAGTCGTTGCAGGTTTGCAGAGAAAGACTCCTTTAACGCCTGAAGTACGCAAGAAAGTAGCCTATCATGAAACGGGACATGCTTTAGTGTCGTGCTATCTGCCCGGCTCAGATCCCGTTCACAAAGTCAGCATTATTCCCACAACAAAGGGTGCATTAGGCTACACACTCAACATGCCGACAGAAGATAAATATCTCGTTACTGAAGCTGAATTGCGCACTCGTATGGCCGTAATGTTAGGCGGAAGGGCTGCGGAATTGCTCATATTCGGCGAGGCTTCAACAGGAGCATCGAATGACCTCGAACGCGCAACAGAAACCGCCCGCAGAATGGTTACGGAGTTCGGAATGTCCGAAAAGCTCGGCCCGGTTCGTTATGCATCGCCCTCAATGATGTATTTGCATGGAACATCAGAAGTACGCACTGACATCGGGGAAGGCACAGCAGGTATTATTGACGGAGAAATCAAGCGGCTTGTCATTGAGGCTCAGGAGAAAGCAGAGTCAATACTCCGTGAGCATGAGAAAATACTTCATGATGTCGCGGCTGTCTTACAGGAAAAAGAAGTCATAAACAGCGACGAGATTAAAGCGATTGTTGACCGTGAAAATCTTAACACTGAATCAGAATCCGAAAACGTAACGCAATAATCATAATCACAACAGAAAAATTTTATGCCTCCTCTGTAAACGCAGGGGAGGTTTTTTGTGTGTGCTATAATTTTCACAATCCAATTTTCAAACAGCAAATGTAAATTTCACACTTTCAAGCAGGAAGGACGATGACATTTTTGTTGAAATATGCCATTGTAAAAAATTTAGGCAGCATCACTCAGAATGTTGTCATGAGTCAATCCTGCAAAACTGCACACGATTCTGAAAACACAATCACGCTTCATTTATTAGGGAAGGGTTCATCATACAGCCGCGAGGAAAAACCGCCTTAGTTAATTCTGGAATGAATCACGGCGCACATAAGGCACAAGGGATTTCATTTCAGAGTTAAACAGAGAAGGTGAAAAATTCATGCGTAGAAGTAAAATTGTGTTTTTCTTTGCGTTAATCGCGGCACTTTTCTGCGGAACTGCATGGGCTGAAGCGGTTCTTGATCTCAGCATGGACATATACGGCGAATTTCCCACAGCTTACACCACAAGCACATGGTATGGCAATTATGTCAGCGTGAGCGGCGGGGACGGCGGTTACAAGTTCACGATTATGAGCGGTGATCTGCCTCCTGATTTCTACATCAGCCAGAGCGAGGGATATTTCTATCTTCGCGGCATACCGAACACGCCCGGCACGTGGGATTTCACACTGAGAGCTGCTGACTGGCGGGATCACTACACGGAGAAGGTTTTTTCTGTTACGGTTGCGGGAGAACTCTTTGAGGCATCATCCGATGATATGGAGTTCCATACGCAAAACCATTATCCGGGCTTCGAGACATCAGGCACAGTCGGCGAATCATACTCAAGTCGCATTTATGTGTACGGCGGAAAGGAAAGTTACACGTTCAGCACTTCGGGCGCGATTCCTCCGGGGCTGTCTGTCCGGCAGAGCAGCAACTATTTCTATCTTGAGGGAATACCGACAACGGCAGGGACAAACACATTTATCCTGAGAGTCATTGACGCGCGCAACGCATACATTGATATTCCCAGCACAATATCAATAGCGGAAGGCTCATACACTGCTCCTTCAGAAGCTGATGACATGGCCATTGCCGGGAGCATTACGACAGAGATACGAGTAAACGGCAGCTACTCATCAAGCCTGACTCTCAGCGGCGCGGAAAACAGAACATGCAGATGGATGATTTCAAAAGGCGAGCTTCCTCCGGGTCTGTATCTCAGCAGCAGTTCTTCCAACAGCGTATCGATTAACGGCAAAGCCAATACAGCCGGGGAATACACATTCACCATCAGAGGAATTGACAGCGACACCAACACTTACGCAGAGAGGGAATTTACCATCAAAGTCAACGAGACTCCCGTCAATGATTCTGCGATGTCATTCTCGAACGTTTTCACATCTGAATGGAAGATGAATGAGAGTTACTCAAGCAATATTTCTCTCAGCGGTCATTCAGGTACTGCATACTTGACAGTAACAAGCGGGGATATTCCTCCCGGGTTAACGCTGAGTACTGGCAGTTACTACAGCAGCAGCAACAGTAGAACTTGTTACTTATCCGGCACTCCCAGCACAAGCGGAACATACACATTCACGCTCAGAGCTACGGACAGCAGGTATCATTACGCCGAGAAAGATTTTACGGTGAAGATAAACGATATACCGTATTTAGCGGCTGACATGTCTGTTACGGGTGAATTTCCGCCGGAGTGGAGAATGAACGAATACTATTATTCAGGCTACTACAGCTATCGTTATTCTTCAGGCTACGTTGTCAGTGTAAGCGGCGGTACAGGCACTAAATATGTGAATGTGGTAAAGGGCGAGCTTCCTCCGGGATTATCGCTGCGGCTTGATGACTCATACATTTATCTTTACGGCATACCGAACACAGCAGGCTCATACATGTTCACGCTGAGAATCACAGATAGCAGGAACGCATATACTGACGCTGTATTTACTGTGAAGATAAACGACACGCCTTACTCAGCATCAGACATGTCGATTACCGGAGATTTTGCGGCTGAATGGAAGGTGAACGAGAACAACTCAACATCCGCTACTATTACAGGTGCACTCACTACTTCAAGATATTTCACTGATCTGCATATGACTGTAGCAAGCGGCGACCTTCCTCCGGGATTATCACTGAGTACTTCTACAAAGAGTGAGTACGACTACAGCGAGGGCCGTTCTCGTTACACCGGGAACTGTGAGCTTTACGGAATCCCAAGCGCGCCGGGGACATACACATTCACGCTCAGGGCGACAGACTACAGGAATGCCTATGCCGAAAAGGATTTCACCGTAACAGTGAGCGGCGACAAACCTGCTGACCCTTCCTCAGCTGCGGATATGTCATTGAGCGGCTCATTCCCTGAAAGCTACACCTTAAGCACATGGTATTCACAAAGCGTACAGGTGAGCGGCGGAACACCGAGCTATTCATTCAGCATATCAGGCGGCGCACTTCCTCCGGGATTCTACATCCGGCAGGACAACGGAACTTTCTACCTTGAGGGAGTCCCGAATACGGCCGGGGAATACAAGTTCACGCTGAGAGTAATAGACAGGCGCAACGCTTACACCGAGAAAGAATATACTGTTAAGATCAACGGCGACCACACTAAAGGCGACGGCATGTCAATAACCGGGAGGCTGCCCGATGCTTACACAACTTCTTCATGGTACACTAACTCAACGCCTTTGAAGATAATCGGCGGGAACGGCACTTACACATTCAAGATCACAAGCGGCGGCCTTCCTCCGGGGTTCTATGTCAGGCAGGGAACACCAAACTATTCAGGCTATTATGATGACAGCGGCCGCTATTACACCTACAATAATGAAAATTTCTATGTTGAAGGCATTCCGACGAAACCGGGAACATATACATTCACGCTTCAGATTACGGACAGCAGCGACAAATACGTCGAACGAAACCTCACGCTGAATGTATACGGAAATGAGCTGACAGTCCCCGAACCCGCTGACCCTGTGAAGATAACAACGACTTCACTGAAGAACGCTCTTATGGGAGAAGCATACAGCCAGGACATAACATATGCCGGGACTGCAACGTCATGGAGCATAACGAGCGGAGATCTTCCGGCGGGCTTGTCTCTTGACGCTTCAACGGGGAAAATCTCAGGGACTGTAGCAGACACCGCAATAGACCACAACGCAGCTTCAGCGAAAGCATACACGTTCACAGTTCTCGCGGCGAATGATTCGGGCGGAAAGTCATCACAGACTCTCACTATAAGCGTGTCGGAGCGCGTGCATTTCACGACAGACGCAGCACTTCCCAACGGCAAAGTCGGTGAACCATACGAGGCCACAATCAATGTCAGCGGAACAGCTGTAGACAGCATATCCAGGTATAATACTACATTGCCCAGCGGACTCTCTTACATCTCAACCGGAAGAACAGTAATCATATCTGGAATGCCTGAGAGAGCCGGAACATATCAGCTCAGATTCTATGCGTCTAACTCCTGGACATCAGACAACAAAATGTTCACGCTTACGATTGAGCAGAGAGCCGACCCTGTAGAAATAATGACATCATACATTGAGCCGGCCGGAACAGGAACGGAATACAGTTTTGCGTTTACAGCATCAGGCGACGCAACTTTGTGGCAGGTCAGCGGTGATTTGCCTGAGGGACTCTCGCTTGACACAGTAAAAGGCGTAATTGGCGGTGTAATTCCTGAGAATGTACTTGAGAAATATTCCGGCAAGAACTATTACCCGTCAAAAACGTATTCATTCACTGTTATAGTCTCGAACTCAACGGGCGGAATTGACAGCAGGAATTTGTCCATGACCGTTTACGCGCCTGTAAAAATTCTCACAGATACTCTTGCTGATGCTCAGGCGGAGCAGGAATATAACGCGGAAATCGAGATCACAGGCACGGGTATGTACAGATACAACGATACATACACATCATACTCATTCTATGCTCCTGCATATTCTGTAAGCGGAATGCCGGAAGGCTTGAGTTATTATCAGGCAGACAACGGAAACATACGCCTCAACGGAAAACCAGCCCAGCAGGGAACGTACAGCATAGCAATACAGCTCAGAAACAATTACAGCAGCCAGGATAAAACGTTCGAGCTTTATGTTGCTCCAAAGCCCGCACCAACGCCCAAGCCGCAAATCATAGTGCCGGATAATTATGACGGAATACTTGAGGCTGGCAAAAATTACAGCTTCAAGTTCAGGGTAGCAGGCACAAAACCTGTAATTTCGACATCAGGCACACTTCCTGCAGGACTCTCGTTCGACACGTCAACTTGCACTCTAAGCGGAACAGTAACGCCTGTTGACTCCGGGAAATATTCGCACAGCCAGCTGTCTTACAGATTCACAATCATCGCAAAGAACAGCGGAGGCACTGACTCAGCAACAGTGAATATGTCTGTATACTATCCTCCGTCGATTGTTACGGGCACGGCTCTTCCTGAAGGAGAAATCAGCACACTCTACAATCAGGAAATTACTGCTGAGGGTACAGAGGCTTCAATGACGTGGAAGAAAACATCAGGAAATCTCCCGGCAGGACTGAAGCTCATAACAAACAATAACAGTAGAACTTGCGCGATTACCGGCGTGCCGACAAAAACAGGAACGTATAACTTCACGC
>JAFSLR010000201.1 GCA_017448375.1 Synergistaceae bacterium
AAATTGAAAAATCTTGCAAGAATGAAGCTGTATACATTTCAGAAAAGTAAAAGAATGGCATTACTTCAAATATAATCCTACAGGCAAGAAAGATTCACAATAAAGTTTTATGTGTTACCTTATGAAAAATCAAAATCGTGAAGTAAAAAATGTCCCCCTTGCTGAAAACGTGAAGGGGGGTTTTGTTACAGAAGCGGCCTTACGAAGTCAATCCATTTCTTTGCGCCTTCCCCGTTAATGTGGAGTCCGTCAAAAGTGTATCGTGCTGGGAGTTCTCCGTTCTCACTGAATAGCGAGTTAAGGTCAACGAGTTCACAGCCCAATTCACCCGCAAGAGGCTTCAGCATTTTGTTGACGGCGTTAATTTTGTCGTTCGGGCTCTGTTTGTACAGGGCTGAATTTGTAGGGGTTATAGTCTGAAGATATATTTTCGTTTCGGGCGAGCCTTCTTTGATGCGTGTTATGATTTGGCGAATGTTGTCCGTGATTTTCTCAGGGCTGACTCCGTAAGCAATATCATTCACCCCGATTAACAGGAATAATTTTGAGGGCTTGTGCCTGATTACCTCATCGAGTCGGTGAAGGACTCCGAATGTCGTATCACCTGCAATGCCCCGATTCAGCGCGTCGACTCCCGGCAGAAGCTCATCAAGATTCAGAAAGTCCGTGATACTGTCTCCGAGAAATATTACGCACCCTTCATTTGTCCGTGCGTTGTTGAACATGCTTTGCTTTGTCATGTAGTAAGGATCATGGATTACGTTATCTGGTTTTGCCCACGTTATTCTTCCTGTGTAGTGCCAGTGCATTCCGAAAACGCAAATCACAGCCGTAACAATAACAGCGAGAAAATATTTAGCGAGCTTCATTTATTCCTCCGCAAAGGGTTTCAGGAACTCAACCCATCTCACAATACCTTCACCGCTGAAGTGCACCCCGTCAACCGTATACTTCTCCGGCAATATTCCGTTTTCGGCCATGTGCGTATGTGTGTCAATGAGAGTGCAGCCTGTTTCTTTTGCGACGGCTTTGACTCTCTCGTTCCACGAATTGATTACATCATTCGGCCTGTGAGTCTCGTAATTCGGGTTTGTCGGCATTATCGTCTCAAGATAGATTTTCGTTTCGGGCGAACCTTCCTTAACCTTGCGTATTATAGCCGTGAGATTCTCTGCTGTTCTATCTGCGCTCATGTTGTAGACAATATCATTTGTGCCGAGAAGTATAAACAGCTTTGCGGGCTTGAGGCTTATTACCTCGTCAATACGTATCAACGCTCCGAGTGTGTTATCACCTGCTATACCCCTGTTGATTACGGGCAGACCGGGCAGAAGCTCGTTGAACGGAACGTAATCCGTGAGGCTGTCCCCAAGAAAAACAATTCCGCCCTCATTGCGCGGCATACTCTCGAAAATACTGCGATGAATCCTGTTATACGTATCTTTGAGAATGTCCGTCTCTGTCCTCTCAGCAAACGCCGGAACGCAAATCATTACCGCAAAAATTACAACTGCAAATAATTTTTTCACTTCTTAATGCCTCCTTGAAAATTGAATGTATGAATTTTACACGATTAATTACATTCTGAGAAAATAAACTTTTGTTCACTTATTTAACTTTTGATTGACAAAAAATTTACAGTGAAGTTATAATACACGTCAACAAAATCATAATGGAGAAAAATTGCCATGAATAAAATATTTATTGACGGCAGCGCGGGGACAACAGGACTCAAAATTTATGAGCGTCTGATTTCCCGCAAAGACATTCAGCTAATCACCCTCTCAGATGAAACTCGAAAGGACATTAACGCACGCCGTGATGCCCTCAATAATGCGGATATTGCGTTCTTGTGCCTCCCTGATGACGCGGCAAGAGAGTCGGTCTCGCTCGTCAGCAATCCGAATACAGCTGTCATTGACACGTCAACAGCTCACAGAGTCAACCCTCAATGGACATACGGACTCCCTGAACTTTCAGGGCAGCGCGAAAAGATTAAATCCTCAAAGAGAATCGCTAACCCCGGATGTCATGCTACAGGTTTCATTGCGCTTGTTGCTCCGCTGGTTGAGGCTGGAATCATCGGGAAAAATGAGCCTCTCACGTGCTTTTCGCTCACGGGGTATTCAGGCGGCGGAAAGAAAATGATTGCACAGTATGAGGACGTTAAACGCGACTCACTTCTTGACGCTCCGAGACAGTACGGTTTGACCCAGAATCACAAGCATTTGCCCGAAATGACTCAGGTGTCAGGGCTTGAAGTCCCTCCCGTATTCTGCCCGATTGTCGCTCCGTATTATGCCGGAATGGAAGTTACAGTTTCACTCAACAACAAAAATATTCAGGCCGTGAAAGATTGTTACGCGGATTATTATCATGACGGAGTGATTCGTTTCGCGGAAAATTCTGACGAAGGCGGATTCATTTCGGCGGGGAAATTTTCAGGACGCGATGACTTGGAGATTTCGGTTTTCGGGAATGATGAGCGGATTTTGCTGGTCTCACGTTTCGATAACTTGGGCAAAGGTGCTTCGGGCGCAGCAATCCAGAACATGAATATACTTCTCGGCATTAATGAAACAGAAGGACTCGAAGTCAGATTATAGGAGGAAAAAATGAAAGCTACAGAACGCGCAGAGATTCTAGTTCAGGCACTCCCTTACATACGCAAGTACACAGGGAAAATCGTAGTCATCAAATACGGCGGTAACGCTATGACAAGTGAAACACTCAAACAGCAGGTCATGGAAGATATTGTCTTGCTGCGTCTCGTAGGCGTTAATGTCGTTCTCGTTCACGGCGGAGGCCCGGAGATTAACGCATTAATGGACAGGCTCGGCAAAAAACCAGAATTTGTTGACGGACTCAGAGTTACAGATCAGGAAACTATTGACATCGTGCAGATGGTTCTTGCCGGGAAAATCAACAAGTCCCTTGTCGGACTCCTCGAAATGAAAGGCGGAAGAGCTGTAGGGCTTTCGGGACTCGATGACAGACTCATTCAGGCGAAATTCAAAGATGAAAGGCTCGGTCTTGTCGGCGAAATCACAAAAATTAATCCCGAATGCGTCTATGACCTTCTCGCAAAAAATTACATCCCCGTAATATCAACAATAGCCAGCGGTGAAAACGGTGAAACTTTCAACATTAACGGTGATACAGCTGCGGCTTACATTGCAGGGGCGTTACATGCTGAGCGTTTAATCATGATGACCGATATTGCCGGAATATTGCGCGACCCCAAAGACCCGTCAACCTTAATCCCAGAAATCACAGTCTCAGAGGCTCAATCCCTCAAAGAGTCAGGGGTGATTACAGGCGGAATGATTCCAAAGGCTGACTGCTGCATTAAGGCAATCAAAGAAGGCGTGAAGAAAGTTATAATTATGGACGGCAGAGTCCCTCACTCAATACTGATTGAGCTTTTGACAGATGAGGGAGCCGGCACAATGTTTTTGGCCTAAAAGGAGAGATAATCACATGAACATTCAGGAAACTGACCGCGAATATGTAGCAGGAACTTATGCGCGTTTCCCCGTAACAATTACTGCGGGTAAAGGCTCACTGGTTACGGACGTTGACGGAAAAGACTACATAGACATGACATCGGGAATCGCTGTAAACTCATTCGGAGTCTGCGATGAAGTTTGGTACAAGGCAATCTGCGAACAGGCCGCGAAAGTTCAGCACATGTCGAACCTGTTTTACACGAAACCCTGCGCAGATCTCGCTAAAATGCTGTGTGAAAAAACAGGAATGCGCAAAGTCTTCTTCTCGAACTCAGGAGCAGAGGCTAACGAATGCGCGGTTAAAGTCGCAAGAAAATACGCTGCCGACACTAAAGGCCCTGACTATCACACAGTAATCACCCTCAAGAACAGTTTTCACGGTCGCACAATCACAATGTTATCGGCGACGGGTCAGGATCATTATCACGAATTATTCCGGCCATTGACACCGGGATTCGTTCACGCTGAACCCAATAATCTGGAATACATCAAGGTGCTTGCTGATGCTCACAAGACGGCGGCAATAATGATTGAGTGCGTTCAAGGGGAAGGCGGAGTTGTTGCGCTTGATGAGGATTACGTGAAGGGTGTCGCTGAGTTCGCGCGGGAAAATGATATTGCGCGGATTGTTGACGAGGTTCAAACGGGCAAAGGCAGGTCAGGACAGCTCTACAGCTACATGAATTACGGCATTCAGCCCGATATAGTTTCAACCGCAAAAGGACTCGCAGGCGGTCTTCCTTTAGGGGCGACTCTTCTCGGCGAAAAGGTTAAGGATACCCTCAAAGCAGGGGATCACGGGTCAACGTTCGGTGGGAATCCTGTTGCGTGTGCCGGAGGAGTGAGCATTCTCTCAAGGATTGATGACGAACTGCTTGCGGGCGTTAGGG
>JAFSLR010000202.1 GCA_017448375.1 Synergistaceae bacterium
CAAGCACAGCGTTTCACCTGCCCGTTCTGTTCGTTCCAGTCGTTAATGGCCTCTAACATTGAAGGATAACTTTTGCTTTCATTGCCGCAGAAAGAACATATTACGTAATATGAAGTCAGATGATTGTAGCATACGTTATAATCTCTTACCTTAACTACAGGATCAGAGCCGCAGAGCCTACAAGGTTTGAGTATCATAGTTCTGCTCTCACATTCTCTTGTGTACGTCCGATGAGGAAGAAATCTGTATCGCTGGTATCTGGGTCATCAAGTTCAATCTCTCCGTTATCCCAAGCGTCAGAGAGTTTATCTAAGGCCTCTGAGCCGTTTTCAGCTTCAACGATGAAAGCCTGCGCCTCTGTGTGAATAATAGCAACTTTGAACTTGGCCATGTTAGAACGGTATCTTGTCAGGGTTATAATCTTGGACATCAGAGCTGAAATCTTCCTTCTCGCTGTTCCTGCTACTCCGCTGGTCATTCTCCTTGTGTTCGAACAGAGAAACGATGAGATTGCTTCTCCCCTCTTCACGAGGAAACCCAGCGAAGTTGACCCACGGCTTGATGAGCAGGTAAGGGCCGTTTCCGTTCTCCATCATCACACCGATATTCTCCCAGTTGACCTTCTCGTTTCCGTTGCGGTCAGTGTAAGTTCCGCTCTTCACGCATAAATCGTACTTCTTCATTAGTTTTCTCCTTTCATATACTCTGATTCCTACAAGCGCGCTTAATGTGTCCTCTATCACCCCCTTAAAGTCAGCACGCCATTGCTAGATATGGCACCTCAAGCACTCGTTTGTCTACTAGCTGCCAGTCGGTATATGTCCTTGACCAGCCGCCACGTACTTCCCTGAAGCAGTGATGTACGCCCTCTGTACGCTCGTATCGGAATATGTATCCTAGGGTCAGAGTGCTGATAGACCGATGAAGTATCCTGTCGTCATCATTGATTGAGTAGCACTTCTGAGGCATGAACGCGCATAACGTGTTCTCACGGGCGGACTTGATTACTTTCTTCGATAAATGGTGCTTCCTGTACATCTTCTTCACCCATTTGCGGACTCTCGCTGATACACCTCTGCGTTCGTTCTCGTAGCTGGAGATTGTGCTTGCGCTAAGACCTATACGATTGCCCAGCTCTCTCTGTGTCAGGTTCAGATACAGACGTACTTTTCTTAACTTCTGCGCTTCTGTCGGTTTCATTGATTTTCCCTCCTTGATAAAATACAAGCCCCCTAAATTTCTCAGAGGGCAGGTTATAGTTACGCGCTCAGTTTCAGTTTCTCCCGTGTGGCTTCAAATTCCTCTATTGCCCGCTTAGTCGCTGAATAACTCATACGTTCTCCGTGAAGGCACTTCGCTACCTCATCATACGTTTCCCAGAAGCTATCCCAGCCGCTTTTATCCGACAGCACGTAATGCGGTACTTTACTCATCAGCAGAGGGCATAATCCCCGCTTCCATGCCTCAAACGCATGTTGAAGGTTATTCCGGATCTCTTCTTCGACCTCCACACGATGAGAAAGTATCTCTATGTGCGACTTTACGAAATCGCATATCTCGTTCAGCATTTCCGAGAGCTTCAGAAGGAACACCGTATCATCGTCTGCCTCATAGAACCGCTCCTGATATTCCCAGTTGTCATCATAGAAGCATTTCGTCTCGAATATATACGCTACCTCGTCCCGCAATGGATAGAGTTTCTCGGAATACTCTTCCCACCTGTAAAGCGTGTTTTCCCAATCCATAATTCTTATCTCCTTTCGTTTTTCCTGTAGCTACGTTTCGTATGAGCGGATTGATGGCTGTACACATCTACAGTGATGATTGTCCCATCAGAGTTGGTTATTTGAGACCTTGCGCGGTTCAGGTTTTGCGCTTTCTGTTCTTCTCGGTATTCCTCGTGTCGGCTACGGCGTGGCTTGAACTGTTTGCTGTTGTGATTATGAGCGGGCTGATTCCTTCGGTCTGATTTCTTTGGGGCGGGGGTTCCTTTCAGATATTCTGATAACGTTCTCCCTATTTTCATCAGCGCATTTTCTTTCTTCATCCTTTTCTCCCTTCTTTGTCTATGACTGACTGTTACACTTGAGGGCGCAACGTTCTAACGGCTATCAACTCCTTTTCTTGTCGGGCAAGTACTTCGCACTTCTCGATTTAGTTATATATTGCGTTTTTACAAAACATTACTGGGCTGAATATCCTAATATCTCTGTTCAGTTTCTTGATTTTTTCCGACTGCTATTACTGATGATGCGAATATCAACTGAGGGAAAATATTGCACCACTATAATTTTTCCCGCACTTCTTTGAACATGTAGAACTCTCAATTTATCTTTCAGACAATAATTCCTTCATGATTTTTATTTTTTCACGCTTTCCTCTTCAAAATTAGCGAAAGCCGAAAAATTCGCGCTCAGAAAATTATCTCTGGTAGAATAATCATCATAACTAAAGGGGATGATACGAATGCAAACGTTGCCTATAGGAGTACAGGACTTCGTTCAGTTAAGGCAAGATAAACTGTTGTACGTTGATAAGACTGCCAGACTTCTTGAACTCATCAACAGCGGGCGCAGATATTTTCTCTCTCGTCCACGCAGATTCGGCAAATCTCTTACTCTCTCTACCCTTGATGCTATGTTCTGCGGACGCAAAGATTTATTCATCGGTTTATCCGCTGAACAATGGGTTAATGAGAAATCGGAAAATCCTTCGCCCGTTTTAAGGTTCGACATGAGTTCTTTAGGTACTTACAGTAACAGTGATGAACTCAATCTGACTTTGGCGCAGAGGCTTACAGAAACCGCCGATGATTATAGTTTACAGTTAAGATTTAACAATAATAGCGGTGATATTTTTCGTCAATTAATACGCGCACTTTTCAAACGCTACGGCCATGTCGTTGTTCTTATTGATGAGTACGACAAGCCCATTCTTGATAATATTTTCGATTTCAAGAATGTTCACGATATGAGAGAAATTCTGCGTTCATTCTACACGGTGCTGAAAAGCTGCGATGAATACCTACGCTTTGTGCTTATTACTGGAATATCGAAGTTCAGCAAAATGGGCGTGTTTTCCGCCATGAATAACCTTGAGGATATTTCTATGGACAAGCGTTTTGGTGATATTTCAGGTTACACTCAAAGCGAGCTAGAATACTACTTCGCCGAGTGGCTGAACGCTGCTGCTAACGTTATGAATATCAGTCATGATGAACTTCTTGTGCGCTTAAAGAATTACTATGATGGCTTCAGCTTCGATGGTAGAACTAGGTTATATAACCCGTTCTCTATCCTGCAATGCTTGAACAAGGGAGAGTTACGCAATTATTGGTACACCTCCGGCTCTCCAACTTTCATTGTCAAATACATGAAGGAACACCAGATTAGCGACCCGGAAGAATACCGCCACATTGAAGTCTCCTCAGATTTCGCTGATACTCACGAGATTGAACACTCTACTCCAGAAAGTTTCCTGTATCAGAGCGGCTATCTCACTATCGAGAAAAGCCAGGGTGATACTTTAACTCTCGATTACCCTAATGAAGAAGTCAGAAAATCTCTCGTCCGCATGTATCTTGACGAAATCTATCACGTCAGACGCTATATCTCTCTTGGTAATCAGTTGTGGGAAGCTCTCACCAACGGTGATATTGCACAGGCCGTTGAACTCTATAACACTGCTATTGCCGGTGTTCCTTATGATGATTTCCCTAACCGCAATGAATACTGGTATCGCTCGCTTTTCATCATGCTACTGAAAGGCGCAGGGATTGTATCATATGCAGAGGTTCACACTTTCAGGGGACGCAGTGATTTGCTTCTCCACTTCAATAACCTTACTATTATGCTAGAATTCAAATTCGCTCAGAAATCTTCTCTGGTTCCAAAAATGAGGGCTGAAGGTATACAGCAGATTAATGACAGAGAATATGCTAAAAGTTATGCTTCAGGGGGGCGCAAAGTTATTACTGCTGTCTTAGTTGCTGATGATGAGAAAAGACAGTTAGTTATTGCTTTGTGATAACACCTGCTATAGCACTAAGTTTATCAGCAAGTTCATCAATTAAGTATTCTGCCTTTCTGAGTTTGTCTTCAGATTGAGCTTTCCAGATATTCTCTGCGGATATTATGAATGTGTACCCGAAATATGCAGTAATAATCCCAGCTTGATCCGTAGCTGATAACATTCCTATTCTGTCATCAGAATCAAAATTTTCAGATATGATGAGATTATCCAGCTGCTTTCTGAAATTTCCGAAGTCTATAAACGGAATAGTAAGCCCCTTGAGAAGTTCTATCCTGCAGAAGACTTTTTCCCATATCTGCATAATTTCTCCGCGCGGTATCTCTGAGCTGTAGACTTTAGAGATTTTCCAGAAGACCGATCTTATTTTGCCCTCAGTTGTAAGCATATTCACGAGAGGCACTTTATTTTTCACATTGTTCCAGAATCCACTGCCTGTTTCCTCGACAGCTTCACAAAGTATATTTTCAGCTTCTTTTCGTTTCTGACGCATTGAAATATTCTGCGCCGCCGCAAATCCGCTCCGTATAAATTCCGGGAGTCTTTTCATAGTAACATCAACAAGAGCATCAAGCCCGAACTTAGGCACAACCCCTACAGCTGTAGAATAATCCTGAGCAAGAACCCTAACAACATCAATATCATTCATGCATTCGGATTTATTTATCTCCCTGATTTTACCTTCAAACTCATCAAGAACAGATTTAGCATCAATGCACTGTGTCAGGATTATCATGAAAGGCACCCTCACGGAATAAAGCTCTTTAATGAACTCTACCTCCCGTTCCTGATAGCGTTTGCTCCCTGAGTTTATGCAATACCATATAGCATGTATCCTGTCCATCACGCTGTCCGATGAATTGTGTTTCAGTATTGTCTGCTTAACGTCTTCGGCAGTCTTCTTTGTGGTTTCGGGCGAAAGCTCAAGCCCAACAGTGTCCCATATTCTTACAGGGACTCCCTCGCTGCTGTACTCAACTATGCTTCCTGTTACTGGACGGCCTGAACCAGTGCGGGCCAGATCCTTGCCGAATACTGAATTAATCAGCGTACTTTTACCTGCACCGGTGCCGCCGGCGATGACTATATTAGCCGTGAGAAGGTCATCAGGCATTGGCTTGTACTCCTTCCTTTTTCTTGCGCAGATCTTCTTTCAGCTCACGGATAAATTCCTTCATCTTGCCTACAAGTTTATTCAGATTTATTTCTGTATTTACTGTAATCTCACTTTCAGAATTTTTCAGGGCTTCATCAACTGCTTCTATCAATATTCTTTCCGCCGCCTGTATAAAGCATTCCCCGAAAAGCGCAA
Source organism: Synergistaceae bacterium (assembly GCA_017448375.1). Classification (GTDB taxonomy): domain Bacteria; phylum Synergistota; class Synergistia; order Synergistales; family Aminobacteriaceae; genus JAFUXM01. The sequence continues at coordinate 5,342 of JAFSLR010000202.1, forward strand.
TAGTCGCAACTGCCTGATCCGTGCTGGAGAACTGCTCAATCTCCGCTTCCGTATACTTCTGCGCTTCACCTTTAAGCATCATTTTGTTAAGCATAGTGCTTGTTCCGAAATCTACGAAAGGAATAAGTGTGCGGAAAACTGCTTCTCCCTGTCTTTTCCATCCCCACATTTCCCTGAATATTGCATCAACGTCCAATGACGAAATATCTTTATTGTAAACTTTAGCTATATCCCTTATCATGCGTGAGATACTGCTGTTTGTCGTAAAGACATTCACAATCGGCACTTTATTTACCCACCAGTTCCAGCCCTTGTTCTCCTTCTTAATGTAACTAAGGAGTATTTTATGCGCCTCCTCCGTTTTCATCTTGATGGCCACTTTGGCATTGTCCCTTCTGATGGCCATTGCAGCTATTAGACCTCTCTGCGCGTATTCAGGCAACTTTTCTCTTGTTATGTTCACAAGCTCATCAAGCCCGAATGCTGGCACAGTCAATGTCTCTTCTGTAAGAGGATTCTCAAAAGAGTATGACTCAGAAAGTACTTGTACTATTTCAATTCCCGGCATTCCGTTTTTTTCGTTTGTCTCGCGGACTGTAGCTTCAAATGCATCAATTTGTTTTTTGGACTTTACGCACTGAGTCAGCACTATGATAAACGGCAGGTTCTTGTCGTACAGACTCTTCACAAAGTCTGCTTCCGCTTCCTGATAGCGGCTCGACAATATATTAATGCAGTACCAGATTACATGAATGTTGTTTTTAGGGTTAGCGATGACTTTCTTCATTTCCGCGATTGTCTGGTCTGTTATTTCCTTCTTCATTTCAAGGCCGACAGTATCCCAGATTTTTACAGGCACTCCCTCTTTTTTGTAAACATCAATACGCACTGTGCCTCTGTTGCCTCCGACTGCGGTCAATGCCTTCTTCTTGTCCTCAAAGCTAAAGACGTTGTTAATGAGTGTGCTTTTGCCGCTTCCTGTTACACCGGCTATGATGATATTAGCGGTCTCCAGATTCTCATACGGCGAATAATTCTCCTGCATAAATTTTATCTCCTTTGCGTAATATATATTGCGACTATGAACTTCAGAAAGCTATTTGCCTTTCCTCCTTTTAAGTTCCTGCGAAATTCTCTGCTTCATCAGTTCCTTGTCAGACAATTCATCTTCTGTTGACTGCCTCAGCACTGATACAAGCACCTCAAGATATTTTTCGCCTGACGCTCCTATAAATCCCGCTGCTGACAATCCACCCACTACAGGAATAAGCATAAGCCCCGAAAATATAGCCCCCGTCAAAAGAAACGTTATAAGATCATCTTTCGGCAAGTGGCTCTCAATGCCCGCTATACTGTCAAGCTCATAGAACAGCTTTATGCATATCCCATGAACAGCAGGTATCGCAAGCATAGGAAGGAATGCGCCTCCAAGACCAACAACCCCTCCCGTACCGCTGTATGTGTCTATACATTTCTTTGCTTCCTTCTCTATTCTGCTGATCTTATACTCGCTGATCATGCGCCGACGCTCTATATCACTGCTGAGTATGTCTAGTTTTGACTCAAGTATATTAACTTTGAACGAGTCGTAATTCTTGATAGAACTTTTCAGCAGCTCCTGAACTCCGAATGCCGATATTGTTACTCCTCCTGCAAACTCGTAATCCTGTGCAAGGATTCTCATTAATGAAAGCTCCGGCAGATTCCTCCTGATATACTCTTCAAGCTCGCTAATTTTATTGCTCCAGCACTGTGTCATTACCATAACAAACGGTATCTCATACCTTACAGCAATATCCTTCACGGTCTCAAGCTCAAAATCCTGAAACCTATGGCTGTGCAAATTCTTGCAGAACCATACAATAACTTTTTCACGTTCAGAGCTGGAAGACTGAGATATTATTTCCTGCTTTATACTGTTGAGAGTGCTGCGTGTAAATTCCTGGCTGATTTCAAGCCCTGCTGTATCAGTCAGCTCAAGGGAGTAAAATTTGTTGTTCATGGCCAAGACTCTGGAATAATAATCATTCTTGCGGGTGCCGCGCAAACCGTTGCTGACATACGCAACATCTTCTCCCATAACAGCGTTAACTAGAGTAGATTTTCCCGCGCCTGTTTCACCCATTATTATGATTTTCACTGTTTCCATAGCTGCAACACCCCGCTATCTTACGTAAAATTCTTTGTACTCTGGACTGATGCAGATGGTACTGAAGTTATGGGAGAATGGAGCGGCAACGGACGGCCGAGAAATCGAAAACTTGAGATAGCTGACAAGAAACACAATGACTGCAAAATAACTATCAGTTTTGACGGAAAGGACTCGGTGAGCGTAACAGCTAATGAAAATTTCATAAGACAGTGTATAGGTACTAATCAGCCTTTTGAGGGCAGGTACATCAAACTAGAGCCTAAATACGTACAATTTGAAGGAGCTATTGAAGATATTAATACTTCAAGCTTGAGCCGGTTCGAAACCTACTAGTTAGTTAACCTCTTCTCCCATTGAGGACAGCGTTACCTTATCGTAAGCATTTGACTTGTCATTTGGATGTGGTTCTATTCCGATTATCGTTATATCTCCGCGATTAGGCCCATAAACCCAAAATATACGTCCGGCGGCAGGGGTTCGATTCTCAAGATACGACTGCCATACCTTCATTCCATAACGTTTCGACAATGACGAGATTTCATGTGTTTCTAAGCCAGCGTAACGAGGATCCAGCGAGATATGACTTAATACCGAAAATGATTTGGATAGCTGTGATGAATGCGTCTCAGAAATGGACGATGCCGATAAGCAACTGGTCGAAAGCCTTACACCACTTCTATGTCAAGTTTGCAGACCGTTTCCCGAAAGTAGCCTAAGAAAAAATCTCATACACAGTTTACTTGACAGACCTGACATATGCTCCTGTCATAGTCACTAAAACTGAACAGCAAGAACAGTCTGGTGGCTGTCATTCTGGTGTTCTAGGAATAGTCTTACTAATTGTCGTTCTGCTCAAGAAACACAAAAGCTAAAATCAGTAAAGCACCTACTAAACTTTCAGGGGGTACTTTTTTTCTCACTTCTCCGCAACTGACCACTTTTGAAAATTCGCGCCGCGCGTTGTAGAATTTCGGCGTTCGCATTATCAAAAGTTTTATTCATCATTGGAGGTTGGTTTGCGTGGTTTACGGTTACGCACGAGTGAGTACGATGGGTCAAGCGCGAGATGGCAATTCACTTGAGGCTCAGGAGAGCGCACTCCGGCAAGCAGGAGCAGAGCGGATATTCCGGGATGTGTACAGCGGGAAGCCTGAACGCCGTCCGCAGTTAGACAGGCTGATGAAGGTCATCGACTACGGGGACAAGCTCATAATCACGAGGCTGGATCGCATTGCGCGCAGTCTGATACAGGGAGTGCAGTTGCTAGAAACGCTAAGTGAGAGGGGTGTAATTGTGGAAGTGCTGAACATGGGAATAATCGACGACACGCCGACGGGCAGACTGATACGCAACATTATGCTGTCTTTCTCTGAATTCGAGCATGACATGATAGTGCAGAGAACGCAAGAGGGCAAAGCGATAGCTCGTCAGAACGCAGACTTCAGAGATGGCCGTCCTAAGAAATTTTCCAGAGTACAGCTAGACCACGCACTGGAACTGTTAGAGACGCACTCATACAAACAGGTAGAGAGG
>JAFSLR010000203.1 GCA_017448375.1 Synergistaceae bacterium
AAGCGAGGAAGTTATTACAGAGAGCCTATCAAAGATTAACGAGCCGCAAAAGGGACACAGCGAATAAAATAGTCCACGAGTTATTAGAGCATGAAAGAGTATATATGCAGGATGAAAATCTAACAGGCTGGCGTAATGGTTTGTTCGGCCGGACAGTGCAGCATTCAGTGTTAGGGTTAATAAAAGCGAAACTGATAAAACACGAGCGTGTAACAGTATTGTCATCAAGAGAGCCGACCACGAAATATTGTCCATTATGCGGAAAACTCAAGAAGGACATAACGTTAGCGGATAGGGTATATGAATGCCCATGTGGATATAGAGAAGACCGAGACATTCACGCGGCTCGTAATATGATATTGCTCGCAAAGAAAAATACCTGTGGGACGCAGGGAATTAACGCCTTTGGAGAGAACATAAGACGGGAACAGAAATGTTGCAACGCCGACCTCGAAGAATTAGGAAGCCCCCGATTCTATAAGAGCGCAAGCCATAAGCGGGGGTAGTTCACATAATCATAACATTACAACAAAAAGGGGAGTTCTAAAATTACACATTTAACTTGGGGCGGTGTTGACTGCCAAGAATTATCAGAGAGATTCGGTACTCCGTTATACGTTTTCGACACGGGGATAATTCGCCAAAGATGCAGGGAGTTACGCTCAACATTTCTCGAACGCTGGCCTAACACTAAGGTGCGTTACGCCGGAAAAGCCTTCCTCATTCGCGCAATGGCAAAACTGATTCATGACGAGGGAATCGGACTCGATGTAGTCTCTGAAGGAGAATTATATACGGCTTTAAGCGCAGGTTTCCCGCCGTCTGATATTGAGATGAACGGAAACGCTAAAAGCAGAAGGGAGATTCAATACTCTGTTGACTCTGGAGTCGGACGGATAATAGTGGATCACCCTGACGAGCTGAAAACGATTGAAGAGTACGCAGAGAAAGCCGGAAGAGTCCAGCGGGTGATGATTAGAGTCGCGCCTGGAGTTGACGCACATACTCACAAATATATTGCGACTGGAAGCACAGACAGCAAATTCGGAGTCCCGGCTGATTCCCGCGAAGGCTCAATGCTCACTGAGGCAATAAGATTCGCACGAACTTGTCCGCATATTGATATGACGGGATTGCATTTTCATGTAGGCTCACAGCTTTTTGAGACTGAAGACTTCACGAAATCAGTTGAGGTAATTTTGCGGCTGATGAAATCCCTTAAAGACAATCTCAATTTCACAACTCACGAACTTAACATGGGCGGCGGATTCGGTGCTGTCATTAACCCTTCAATCCCGGCCATGAAGTCAGAGTTTTACACGGAGCCGATGATGAAGACTCTTGTTGACGGTTGCAAATCTTACGGGCTCGAAATTCCCTGCGCAATTCTTGAGCCGGGACGCTGGATAATCTCTGAGGCCGGAATAACACTCTACACTGTCGAAAACGTCCGCGAGCTTCCCGAAATAACATACATCGCTGTAAACGGCGGAATGTCAGACAACCCACGCTACGCACTCTATCAGGCGGAATACAACGCGGTCAAAATTGATGATGTTGACGGGGAAATCTATCGGCCTTCAAACGGCGGCAAAGTCTCTATCGTCGGGAAATGCTGCGAGTCGGGGGATATTCTCATTGATGACGCTGAGATTCAGAGAGTGAAAGCCGGAGATGTTATTGCGCTCTATAACACTGGGGCTTATACCTTCAGCATGTCAAGCACGTATAACTGTCTTCCGAGACCTGCTGTAGTTTTTGTTGAGAACGGAGAAGCAAAAGTCGTTGCTGAACGTCAGAGCCTTGAAGACATAATACGGGGTCAGTCGGTCTAATATTCGCAAATCATTGCACCGATAAAGATTACAGGATATTCTTCACAGACAGGAGGTTAAATCATGGCAACTATGAGCGTGTCGGGTGTAGTTTCCGGCATGGACTGGGACAGCATGATAGATGAGATAATCACTAACGCTGCCAAGCCCGCGCAAGTCAAAGTCAACAAGAAAACTAACCTGACCAACAAGAAATCGCTCTTCGAGGAAATGAAGGTTACAATGAACAGCCTTCAGTCTTCATTGTCGCCCCTCAAATTACCCTCAACCTATAAGGCTAAAACTATCGACATTGAGCGTATCGACAGCAACAGCTCGTATAAAGGAGTCTTAACCGCTACCGTAAACGCTGATGCAGAAGTAAACGTTTGGGACGTAACAGTAAAGCAGCTAGCCTCAGCTCAGGTCAACCGCTCAAAGCAGATAACAGCGTCATCACTAGCAAGCACATTAAGCGGTGTAACAGGTTCAACGCTATACATTAACGCTGGAGGACAGAATATCGGAGTTGAGGTGAAATCATCGGATACGTTAGAGTCGCTGAAGTCCCGAATAAATACGACATTAAAGACGCTGGACAATCCGATTCATGTAACGGCTTCGGTTGTTGACAACAAATTGATTCTCAAGAGCGATTATACGGGATTGGGAGCTTTCACGGCCAGTGAGACAATCAATTACAGCTCAAACGGCGTGAACACACTCACGGGATTTTCGGTGAGCGATGCGACCCGCGAGAACGTGAAAATCTCTAACGGTTCGACAACGTACACATACGGGACTGATTACGAGATTGTGAACGGGAACGAGATTCGCTGGAAGAAGTATGACCAGAGCAAAGAAGTAGCCCTCGATGATACCGTAACCGTGAAATATAACATGGCCGCCGGGGATGTCTGGACGGGAACAGGGACATACAGAGGTGAAGAGGCGACAATTTCCGGCTTCACCCCATCTGACAATTCAAGGCTGAAAATTACTGACGGGACAACTGACTACGTTTACGGGAAGGACTTCACAATAAAGAACAACAAAGTGGTATGGCTTGAGGAGGAAGAGTCGTATACGAATGAGCCGGACTCCTATACAGTGAGTTACAGCAAGACAACAACAGAGACAGTTTCAGCAAGCGGGACTAAAGCAGGAGGTCCAGCAGTTCCGGCATCATACACTGTGAGCTACAGTAAGCAGCTTTTATCTACGCCGATAACAACTAACGATAAATCCTTTCAGACGGTAAGCTCCCTTCCTTACGCAGCTTTAGGAGGGTTTGACGGCCTGACTGAGACGGCTAGGTCTTCCGTTACGACTGCAAGTTACATACGTCCCGAAGATGAAGCAGAGTTTACACTTACTGACGGAACAACAGATTATGTATACGGCAAGGATTACATTATCAGATCTGCGCCTTCTTCAAGCACAGTTAGTTCCTCTATAATCTCATGGTATGATAATGTCTACACTAGCGGTACTACCACACGCTATGTTAATGACTATGCCGGCGGAACTGTCGCGAACGTACACACAAGACCCGAAAACACAGCTCTTACGCTCTCATACACTCACGCATACAAATCGCAGAACGGGCTTTCAAATGAGGTACTGAGCGT
>JAFSLR010000204.1 GCA_017448375.1 Synergistaceae bacterium
CAAGCTCACGTGCAATCATCTCATACCCGATTCGCTTTGTTTCGGGCGATGCGTAATCCTCAAGATATTCCGTGAGTGTCATTAGTGCGTTAGGGTGGCAGCAGTTGAGTATCTGCCCTGACTTGCACAGCGACATGAATCTGTCTCCAGTTCTCCCGGCCCTGTAACACGCGGTGCAGAAAGACGGAATGTGATTCTGTTCCATGAGCCAGCGGACAACCTCATCAAGCGTCCTCTGATCCGAAACATCAAACTGTTCTGTGTCATGGGGTCTTTCTTCCTCAGTGTAGCCTCCGACAGAAGTCCGTGAACCTCCGCTAATCTGGGATATTCCGACCTGTAACATTTTCGCGCGGACTCTCTCATTCTCTCTGGTTGAGATTATCATTCCCGTGTAAGGCACTGCGACTCTGATACACGCGGCAATCTTCGTGAATATCTCATCGGGTATTGAGTTGTTGAACTCGTCGGGGTCAATGTCATCGGCCGGCTTAACTCTCGGTACGCTTATCGTGTGAGGCCCTACACCGAAAACGGCCTCTAAGTGTTCAGCGTGCATTAAGAGTCCGGCGAACTCATACTTGTACCCTTCAAGCCCGAATAATACCCCTAATCCTACGTCATCAATTCCGGCCTGCTGTGCTCTGTCGTGAGCCTCAGTGTGATAGGCGTAATCATGTTTGGGCCCGGTAGGGTGTAAATATTCGTAGCTCTTACGGTTGTAAGTCTCCTGAAAAAGAATGTACGTACCTATTCCGGCTTCCTTAAGTTTTCGGAGATTTTCTACGGTTGTTGCGGCAATATTGACGTTGACGCGGCGAATATCACCGTTCTTGTGGTGAACGCTGTAAATTGTCTCAATGCTTTCGAGAATGTACTCAATAGGATTGTTGACGGGGTCTTCTCCGGCCTCAATGGCGAGCCGTTTATGCCCCATGTCCTGCAACGCTATAACTTCGGCGCGTATTTCGTCCTGAGTTAATTTTTTGCGTGTGATTGTTTTGTTCTTTGTGTGATAGGGGCAGTAGAGGCAGCCGTTAATGCAGTAATTCGACAGGTATAACGGAGCGAACAATACGATTCTGTTACCGTAGAAGGCCTGTTTAATTTCCTCTGCAACGCTGTAGATTCGCTGAATGATTTCTGGGTCTTCACAGGCGAGTAAGACGGAGGCTTCGCGGTGAGTCAATCCTGAACAAGTACAGCCTTTCTCGTTGAATTTCGGCCTAGCTTTTTCGAGGAGTGAATTTATCAGCGCGGTATCATTCTTGTGAGCCTCAGCGTAAATGAGAGTCTCTAAAATTTCGTCATGATTAATGAAGTCATCTGCATGTGGTGATGATGGATCGTACATAAATTTTACCCTCCTTCTTCAGGGTCAGAGATTGTGTCTCTTAACCGTCAGAAATTTTTGTGATTATGATTATATCAGCCTCTGAAAATTTTTTTGTTACACTTACGGCACATCAGGACTTCCCACACTCGACACAGACGGCCTTATCGTAACAAGCGCGGATATTATTTTCCTTGAGGACGCAAGCACGATACGTTCAAATGACATTGACAGCATTTCTCCTCTTCGTTATGCGTTCTACAACAGGTACGTAACAATCGCGGCAATATATCCTGACGCTGAAGACGTTAAAGCACTCGGAAACAGTCTCGGCGTTACTCTCGCTGACCCTAGCAATGAACCGAACAACAAACATTTTGAAGTCGTTGCTGCTTCCATGCGTTACGCAAGCGGGGACAAACTTCCGCAGACGTTCGTTTACGTCGACAAGTGCAGCGTGAACAGAGTCCATAACCCTGCGCTTTACACCGTAAGCACAGAACCGGCTGTTATCAGCGTTGACCAGGCGAGCTGGGATTCATATTTCGGCGATGAAGTTACGACTCCTACAGCAGAAGAATTAGCAGCACTGTCAAAAGATTATGAGGCACACGCTGAAGAACGTCTCAAAGAACGAGTGCAGAAGGTTATTGACTGGTCGAACGGAATCGATAACAAGGTTAATATCCTGAGAAGCTCAATGATTGAGAGGCAAGACATACTACGCAAAGATATTCACCGAAGCAGACTGGACAGCCTCATCGGATTCGGACTGGCTCCAGCTCACAAGCACGAGCGGAGGAACTTCAAACGGCTCTGATTTCGGGTATACAGCTACGACCAACGACACGAATCAGGACAGAACCGGAACAATCACAATCAAGTCCGGCGATGATACTATAACGCTTGTCTTCATACAGTCCCGATATTAACGTTCAGAAGAGAGCAAAAAATTTCCCCCCTGTCAGAAACGGCAGAGGGGATTTTTGTTGTCCTTGATGAGTTAAGCTACAGTGATTTCCTTGCAGAGGTAAACGTCCTGTACTGCGTTGATTATCTGCACGCCCTCACTCATGGGACGCTGGAATGCCTTACGTCCGAGAATGAGTCCCATACCGCCTGCGCGTTTGTTGATTACGGCTGTGCGTACTGCCTGAGCGAGATCGTTTTCGCCCGAAGCACCGCCCGAATTGATGAGTCCAGCCCTGCCCATGTAGCAGTTAGCGACCTGATAGCGGGCCAAGTCGATGGGGTGATCTGTTGTGAGCTTGTCGTACATTTCCTTTGAGGTTTTGCCGTAACCTTTGCCCATTGCGGGGTAACCGCCGTTGTTTTCGGGTAATTTCTGCTTGATGATGTCGGCCTCAATCGTAACTCCGAGATGATTCGCCTGACCTGTTAAGTCTGCTGAAGCGTGGTAATCCGTAACCTTGTCGCCGTTCTTGACCTTGAATGCCGAGTTACGGAGGTAGCACCACAGAATCGTTGCCATTCCCATTTTGTGAGCCTTATGGAACGCTCTTGAGATTTCCTGAATCTGTCTTGTTGACTCTGGGCTTCCGAAATAAATCGTTGCTCCTACCGCAACAGCTCCGAGATTATAGGCCTGTTCGACTGAAGCGAATAA
>JAFSLR010000205.1 GCA_017448375.1 Synergistaceae bacterium
CTAACATGTGTGCGTCTCCTCGAATCCGGCCATGAACTTAACGAGTGCTTTAACGCCCTCAATCGGCATTGCGTTATAGAGTGATGCTCTCATTCCTCCGACTGAACGATGGCCCTTAATGTTACGGAGTCCGGCTTTCTCTGCTTCCTTGACAAACTCAGCGTCAAGCTCCTTGCTCCCTGTAACAAAAGGAACATTCATCAGCGAACGGTCTTTTTTGTCGACAGTACCGTGAAACAGTTTCGAGCCGTCAAGATAATCATAAAGAAGGTTAGCTTTCTCCATGTTGATTTTGTGCATTGCCTCAGTGCCTCCGAGTTTCAGAAGCCATTTGAAAACGAGTCCGCAAATATATATGTTGTAGCAAGGCGGAGTGTTATACAGCGAATTGTTGTCGGAATGAGTCTTGTACTTTAACATTGTCGGCGTGAACGGCAGAACGTCATCGGTGATTAAGTCCTCGCAAATGATAACGATTGTTACACCAGCCGGGCCGATATTCTTCTGTACGCCACCCCAGATTACGCCGTAACGTGAAACATCAACAGGCTCACTCAGGAACATTGACGAGACATCAGCGACTAGGGGTTTCCCGTGAGTGTCGGGAAGCGTGCGTATAGTTGTGCCGTGAACTGTCTCATTCTGGCAGATGTAAACGTAATCGGCTTCGGGTGAAACTTTGAGGCCGGAAAAATCCGGGACGTAAGCAAAATTTCTGTCCTCCGAGCTTGCGATAACATTAACGTTGCCGAATATCTTTGCTTCCTGAGCTGCTTTCTTTGACCATTGCCCTGTGATGATGTAATCGGCTGACTTGTGCTTCATGAGGTTCATTGGAATCATTGCGAACTGAGTACAGCCTCCGCCCTGAAGGAACAAAACGCGGTAATTTTCGGGAATGTTCATGAGGGTACGCAAATCTTTTTCCGCCGTGAACAAAATTTCCTCGAAATCTTTTGACCTGTGGCTCATCTCCATAACTGACATTCCAGAATCGCCATACTCTAACATTTCGGCCTGTGCTGTTCTCAAAACTTCTTCAGGTAGGACGGCCGGCCCTGCGCTGAAGTTGAATACTCTGCTCAAATATAATCCTCCTATCTTATGAATAACTGATATGCCCCGAAAAGCGTTGTAACAAAAATTCCGGCCACTGTTGCAAAAATCGCCCATAAAGCTATGCTGCTGGACTTCTTGCTGTTAAGGTCATCAATCCGCGAATTTGTGATGGCTAACGAGTCCATAACGCCGTCAATTTTTCCTTCGAGATTCTTCTCTACGCTGTCGATTTTTTCATCGAGTCTTTTTTCAACAGCGTCAATTTTTGCGTCAAGTTCATTTTTCACGCTATCGATTTTCGCGTCAAGTCTCTGTGACACAGTATCAATTTTTGCGTTGAGTTCATCTCTTACGCTTTCGATTTTAGCGTTAAGCCTTTGTTCGACACCGTCAATTTTTGCATCGAGACTATCAATTTTTGCGTTAAGTTCACTTTTCACGCTGTCGACTTTTGCGTCAACTCTATCAATTTTCGCCTCAAGTCTTTTTTCAACACCGTCAATTTTGGCGTTAAGTTCAGTCTTCACGCTTTCAATTTTAGTGTCAAGCCTCTGTTCGACACCATCAATTTTCGCGTTGAGTTCACTTTTCACGCTGTCGACTTTTGCGTCAACTCTATCAATTTTCGCCTCAAGTTTTTTTTCAACGCTGTCGATTTTCGCCTCAAGTTTTCTCTCTACACCATCAATTTTCGCGTTAAGAGCTTTGAGTTCTCCCTTAATGTCGCTGGCTATAGCTTCCTGACGTGCCATATTGCGCTCCATTAATGCCTCGATTCTTTCGAGCTGGGCATCGTGAACTTGAAGTGTTACATATTCTTCTTCCCGCAAAGCCTCCATAATTATTCCTCCTTTCGTTATGTGTATTATAATTCACTCATGAAATTTTCTGAGGAGTGAGAGAAGTTTTGACCGCAAAATTATTCTACGATACCCCTTACGCTAAAGAGTTTGACGCAGAATTATTATCACAGACTGAGCATGACGGAAATTATCACATCATTCTTGACCGAACGTTATTTTACCCCGGCGGAGGCGGACAGCCTTGCGATTTAGGGACTCTTAACGGCGTTGAAGTAATCGAAGTCATAGAACACAGAGAAGACATCATACATATCACAAGCTCACCCGTTGAAGGCAAAACCATTCACGGCGCACTGAACTGGGAACGGAGATTTGAGCATATGCAGCAGCATTTAGGCGAACACCTTTTCGCGGGGTCTCTCTGGAATCTCTATCACATTCACACCGCACGAATGAGGATTGAGGGCGACAACGTTTCGATTGACACTGATATTCCGGCGGACATGAACGCGATACTTGAGGCTGAGTCGGCTGCGAATGAGGCAGTATGGGCAGATATTCCCGTAGAAGTGATTTTCCCCGACATGGCCGAAATCAGAGAGCTTGCGAGAAAGTTACCCCCTGAAAACGCGATTCCCCCTGTGCGTATCATCAGGGTTGAAGGTGTCGACTACGTTCCGTGCTGCGGGATTCACGTTTCGTCAACAGGCCAGTGCGGACTCGTCAAAGTCATCTCCTGCGAGAACCACAAAGGCGGCTCAAGAATATATCTGCGTTGCGGAAGGGCGGCTTATCGGTGGCTTTCATCGCTCTGGCACGAAGTCAGGAAGGCCGAAGCTGAGTTAGTCTGCGGTTATGACGGAATCAACGACAAGATAGCGAGCCTCAAATCACAGATACACGCGCTGAAATCACAGAATGAGGCACTCACTGTAAGATACCTGAAACCTTTAGCCGAGTTGCTTTTGGGGAATGCGGAAATTTGCGGGCAGTACAGAGTCATAGCTCACATAATGCCTAACTCATCACAGGACGAAATAAAGCACCTGTTCAAGCTCATTACGGATAACGATAAAGACTCAATAGCTTTTCTTGCGGGCGTTAATGAAGAGGGCGTTTTCATCATGGCCGGATGCAATAAGGAGAATAAAAATGTTGATGTCCGTCCGGCTTTCAGGAAGGCGATTGAGATTCTCGGCGGCAAAGGCGGAGGAAGTACTTTCAGCGCACAGGGACACGGGAAAAATTCTGAGGCCGTTAATACAGCAGTGAATGAGGCTGTAAAGATTCTCAAAGATAGCATAAGGTGAAGTTGATAAATATCTATATTGATTATTGTCTCGTTCAACACTTTTTTTATCTTAATATTAAATTGTCCTCCTGTATTTTCTTATTTATTGTACAGTCTCTTGCTTCCTCAAAAATTACAGGGGGAGCTTTTTGCGCTAATACCGCCCGTTAAGCTATAATGTCAAAAATCACAGACAACTTAAAAGCAGAGCAGGTGAAAAAAATTTTGTCATTCCTTTTCTGGGCTGTGTGATTCTTTGCTTGATTGATTGAAAAAAGGAAGACAGGAATTTAATTATGCGTAAATTTTCAGCAGCAATGATAATAATTATGATGTTATGCCCTTGTGCCTTCGCAGAAATAAGCCGTGAGACCGCAGAGTCTGCATGGAGAAGAATGTGTGAGGCTGACGGCTTCAGAGATCTCCCGATAAATTTCGAGAATGATTCATCGCCAAATGCGTGGGTGAGTTTCCGTTCTCAAAATGACTTCTCCATTCACGTTTCGTCCGGCCTTATGGAAATCCTTAACACTGAGGACGAAATCGCCGGAGTCTTGGGACACGAAATCGGCCATGTAAAGCGCGGGCATTACACGAGGGGGCGTAACAGGGCTGTAGGCTGGGGAATCGCAGATAACCTTCTGGGGCAAATCGGCGGAAGAGGCGGTAATATTGCGCGGAATGTCGGAAGGGTAGGTATTGAGCTTGCAGAGAGCGGATTTTCACGCGAGGAAGAAGTCGAAGCTGATGATTACGGCTCAGAACTCCTCAGAAAGGCTGGTTATGACCCTTACGGACTCTACAACGCTATGAAGGCATTTGCTGACAATAATTTCATTACTCAGCCCAGCGGATTCAGTTCACACCCGCCAACAGAAAGACGGCTTCAGCACTTATTGGCAAAAGCAGAAGAGTCAGGCACAGTAACATTGACAGCCTCAACGCCTGAACCGAAAGCTCCCAAAGCACCAAAGAAGAGTTCAACCCCAAGAAAGACAGCCGCAAAGACATCAACAAGAACATCAACGAGAACGCCTACTGTAACCCCTGAACGTTCAGAGGAAAACGCAGTAACAGAAACTCCGACTCCAGTGCTTGAAGAGAATGTAACAGTTGAACCGACAAGGACAACAGTAACAATCCCTGTACAGCGCACAGCATTAACACGCACGGCACTTCCAGCAACATTGAGGCCGGCACCGAGACCTACACCGAGACAGCCCGCAGTACGTCCGGCGGAAAGACTCTCAGTTCAGCCCGGCGGAGTAGTCCTTCAGGGCGCAAGGTCTTACCGGGGGGCGGTAATGTCGGCATATCAGAGGGCATACGCGATGAATTTCGAGATATGGAGGCCCGTTGACCTTCCGGCGGGATGGTACGCAACTTTTGACGGTTTCCCCGTTGCACAGGTCGCCGAAAACAGATGGGTATACGGCCAGATGAATACGGCAGGAACGATTCAGCCGACGGATATTCTTGTGGGGTCGGTAATTCCTTCAAGAGTTCCCGGGCTCGTGAGGATTGCGGCTCTTTGGAGCTGGGGAAAAGACCTGAGCACCCCCGAATTTCTCAGCATTCGCGAAAAGAGTATCAACCGAATGGGCTGGCTTAACACTGAAACCGTGAACACAATCGTTGCATGGCACACCCAAAAAGCCGGAATGTATATATGGCTCGGCGATAAATGGAGAAAGTTTGAGCCTCACCCCGGCGAATATACTTGGCAGATGATAAGGAGACTTTCACCGTACATAGCTGATGAGTTGCGGAAAAATAACGCTTACTTTTACGGCGGAGAACCTCTCGAAGTCGCTGACCTTGCAAGGCAATGGGGATTCATTTGGGGCGGACGAGTCGTTCTCGAAAGCATAAGGCATTACGGCTATGACGGCGGACGGGATCACCGTGATTCGGGAACTACTACATCACTTAGCAGCGAATCCGGCAATCAGTCCGAAACACCGTCAGAACCTCAAGAGACAAACCAGAACGAAGGACAATGGGACGTTGATTAATCATGAAGAATGAAAAGAACAATTCACGGATAGAACAGCTCCTCGATATGGCGTACACTACAGAGAGCACAAAACGTACGGCGGCAATCGCACGTCAGATTCTCGAAATTTCGCCGAATAATACAGAAGCGTTAATACTTCTTGCAGACACGACAGAGGGCATTAATTCACGCAAGGAGTATTTGATTCGCGCGCTTGA
>JAFSLR010000206.1 GCA_017448375.1 Synergistaceae bacterium
ACGGTTACGCGACTGTAACATGGAAAAGCGATGATAACAACGGACATGAATGGTATTACCCAACGTCAAACTCATACTACACAATCAACCACACAGACGATGACGGCAACACAACCACCTACAACGCCTACAGGACATCAAGCGCAACTCTCAACATGTCCGATTACGGAATGGCAACCGCAACCGGCTCAATCAGCGTTCAGTACGGCGATGATATTCTTTCCTATAAATTGAATGCTGAAGCAAATTCAAGCGGTGATGACGGAAGGGCTGTAATCAAAGGCACTTACGGAATCGACATTACCCCGACAACAGGAAGCACATATACATTCAACTGGGTTACGCCGACTCTCACCTCAAGAACGAATCTTCCGGCTTACGGTACTGAATTAACGGTTGAATATGAATATGACGCTAACACGTTTGACCTCAGCGATGACGGGGACGGCGATTTGCTTTACGCATTGGGCTTCACGGACTCGGCCGGGAATTATGACGATTACACCGCCGCAAAGAACGCAATACTTGTGATTGACGGCGGACAGGAAGTAGAACGCGACTCCAACGACATCGGCGAAAGCTACGAGAACGAACTCATAAAGGGCGTAACAATGCACCTCAAAGGACTCGGAGAAGTTTCACTTGACATTTCACACGATGCGGAAAAAGCTGTTGAGTCGATTCAGACATTTGTTGACAACTACAACGATTTAATGACGTGGATGAATACGCGAATGACTGAGAAACAGCTTGACGAGGACACAGCAGCAACGGTTGACTCTGACGATTTCCGAATGAGATGGGGACTTCTTCACGGGAACTCGCTTTTACGTCAGACAAAGTCTCAGATGAGGAATCTTACGTCTCAGAATTTCACGTTCTCATTCACGCAGAGAAAGAGCAGCGAGGAAATTTACGGCACAATGGGTTTCAACGGCCTTAAAACGTCCTCAACATTACGGCTCAGAATCGGCACTAAGTATGTTGATGTTACGATTGACCCTACAGACACGCTCGAAACGATTGTAGCGAAAATCAGCGATGACTCAAAGGGCGGAGCGATGAACGACATCTATTATGATGATAACGGTGAAAAGCTGAAGACTCCGTTGCTGAAGGCGTATGTTGAGAATGACAAGTTAGTGATACAGTCAGGGAGCAATGACGAAATCACAATGTCAGGTTCGGCGGCCATGAATGCGCTGAAGATGAATTACACCTACAAGGGCTTGTATCAGATAGGGATTGAGTCGACATCAGATGATTACGGGAAGAGCGGTGAATTAGTGTTTGACGCGAACGAGTTTATGGAGGCATTGCAGGATAATCCGGACGAAGTTCAAGCGTTGATGATGAAATTTGTGACTCAGTTTGACACGTGGACGAAGTCAATGTTGAACAGCTCATCTTCGGGTGAAACATCAGGGACATTGACGCGCGAGATAGAGAACATACAGAGCCAGATTGACAGCATCAATGAATATCTCGAAACCTATCAGGAAAGGCTCGACCGAATGGAGGAGAGTCTGAGAACGAGATACGGGAATACTGAGACTCAGTTTGCGAAGCTCTCACAGCAGGCGAACTCAATCGCGGCGATACTGAACCAGCTTAACGGGACGGCATCGGGCGGCGGTTACGGTCAGACGAGCTCATAGGAACGTTAAAGGAATGAGACACCCTCCGGGAAAATTCTGGGGGGCGTTTTTATGTTTACGAAAATCCCCTGCAATGGTATCTGATTCGCTCGTAAATTTTTGCCTATTATATTGCAGTCAGTATGCTATTATTTCAACGGGAGATGATTCTATGAAAACAATACGGCTTCTTTACCCTGATTATTTAGGCGGAGGACTTGACACTTATTATTTCGGCTCAAACCTTCTCGCGCACATTCTGCCGGAGAATGACAGACAGCCATTAATCCGCGTGAATATCACAGCACCTTGCGGAAAAGAATATCCGATTACTGAAGGCATATATGCAAAATCCGAAGTCTTAGCGGGAATCCGTGATGCACAGTCAAAGATTGAGATTGAGAATCCTGACCGCGTAATCACAATCGGGGGAAACTGCCTCGTATCGCTCGCACCTTTCGACTACATGCACGGGAAATTCAAGCGGGCCGGAATAATCTGGATTGACGCTCACCCGGATGTCTCAACAGTGAATGACGGTTACCCGAACGCACACGCTATGGTTTTAGGGGCATTGCTCGGACGAGGTGATGAGTCTTTGTCGGCCATGATGAAAAATGATTCTTTCGGGGCTGATGAAGTGCTTTATGTCGGTCTTCAAGGTCTTCACAGCTACCAGTCGGAATTTCTGCAGAATGCCGGAGTAAATTTCAGGGTTCAGGACGAGTCATTTGTTACAGATGATGAAATTCTCGGATTCATTGGGAAATTTGAGGCTGTCTTTGTTCATCTTGATATTGATGTTATGAGTGAAAAGTTTTTCCATTCGACATATTTTGCGAATCCTGAGCTTTCAGGGGACGGTTCGGGAGGCGGAAAAATGAATATGTCGGAATTGTCCCGAATACTTCACCTTATCACGGCAAATTCTGATGTAAGGGCTTTCACTGTTGCGGAGTACCTGCCGTTTGACGAACATAATCTGCACAAGATGTTTTCAGGGATAAATATTTTCACGGAATAGTAGCAAAAAAATTCCCTCCCCTATTCATTCAGGAGAGGGACATTATTTCTTACACTCTCAGAACCCCAAGAATCTCATCAGCAAATTTCAGCTCATGGCCGAGTTCATAGAGTGCCTTTCTCATTCTCTCAGGCTCATTCTTGAGATCATCTCCGTAC
>JAFSLR010000019.1 GCA_017448375.1 Synergistaceae bacterium
AACTTCAGCATTAACATGACTTCGGCGGATGAATATGACGCGGCATTTGATACGGCTGTGTCCTCATTCGGTGAATATCTCAGGGCAAGCGCAGAGGGAGACTTGAGCGAATATCTTGACCCGTCAATGACTCTTGAGACTTCAGCACCGAAAGACGAACCGATGGGAGCAGATGATGAAGAGCCGGTTATACAGAGCGTGAAACTTTCGGGCAAATCGGACTCGGCATTCAGCAATGATATTTATGTTGTTCTTGATGACGGGTACGGGGCGACAAAATTTTTCGTCATGAATCCGACAAACAGAGGCTCATTTGACGTAAACATTTGGGCAGACAGAGAAGAGAAGGGACTCTATCAGTTCTATTACTTCACCGTTCAGAACGGCAAGCTCAAAATTTCTCCGACTCAGACAGTCGCATACGTTCCGAAATTCAGCAGCAGCGCAACGCCTGTAGTGTACTGGTCATCAGCAGGAAACTTTTACGCACATATGGGTGATGCAATTTACGCTGGACTTATGGTTAATGCTGAAGGAACGAATTATGACATCTCCGCTCCGGCTCTGGGTGTTGCGTCATATGAAGTTGCAGACCCAAGCATAGCGGAAATTACGAGCGACGGAAAAATTAAAGCACTCAAGGAAGGCACAACGAAAATCACGGCGACTGCTTACGGCCATACAGCGAGCGTGAATTTCGTCGTGAAGCCCTCAGCGTCAGAATCTGACACGACAAGTGATATTGAGGTAACCAGCGAAACGGGTACACCGACAATAATCGGGACGAAGTCTTCAAGTGGAGGGTGCAATGCCGGACTCGGAGCGTTAATACTTCTGTCAGCAGTCGCATTCTTCAGGAAGAAATCACGTTAAGAGGAATCATTAACGTTAAGCAAACAAAAATCCCGGAATCGCTTTCGACTCCGGGAATTTTTTTTCGGCAAATTCTATACTCCGCAGCCGCCTCCGCAGCTCGCACAGCTCCCCGAACAGCCGCCCCCGAAACGCCATGAGTTAATCACAGGTACAAATATATCGAGTATCGCCTGAACATCATCGGAAACTCCGTCATCTTCCGTCAGCGATAAATATTCCATGACCTTCTCTGTCGTGTCGTAGCCGTCAAGTATAGACTGCACTATGTCCCGGAGATACACGTTTTTCTCCTCGCAAACTGGAGTGTCAGCAGGTGCACGACCCCAGTCAACGCGCTCTGAAACAAATTCTTCCACGTTTATACGCCTCCATAAAATGCTCAACAAAAAGCCCGCAAGACCCGTAATTGAGCCCTGCGGGATTAAGTTACATTATAACGCTAAGTGCAAGCCCTTACAGTTTCGCGGCGATTGCCTGAATGAACTGCTTGCTGTCAACAACCTGCGGCACGACTCCCTCGCAGAGCCCGCTAAGGTCTTTCGTCATGACTCCGCCCTCGATCGTTGAGATTGTAGCCTTCTCCAGTTTGTCGGCGAAAAGTATCAACTCTCCGTTGCCGTCAAGCTCTCCGCGCTTCCTGAGAGCACCGCTCCACGCGAAAATCGTTGCGACGGGGTTCGTTGATGTCATCTTGCCTTCCTCGCGGTAACGGTAGTAATGCTTTGTTACTGTCCCGTGTGCCGCTTCGTACTCAAAGTTTCCGTCCGGCGAAACAAGTACGCTTGTCATCATTGCGAGTGATCCGAACGCTGTCGATACCATGTCGCTCATAACGTCGCCGTCATAGTTCTTGCACGCCCAGATGAATCCGCCCTCTGAACGCATGACCCTCGCTACTGCGTCGTCAATCAGCGTGTAGAAGTATGTGATTCCGGCCTTGCGGAATTTCTCTTCGTACTCTTTCTCGAAAATCCCCTGGAACAAAAGTTTGAATGTCTGGTCATACTGCTTTGAGATTGTGTCCTTTGAGGAGAACCAGAGATCCTGCTTTGTCGAGAGCGCATACTCAAAGCATGAACGCGCGAATGACATTATCGAGCTGTCTTTGTTGTACATGGCCTGAAGTACGCCGGGGCATTCGTATTCGTAGACTGTCTCGCGGAATGTTGCGCCGTCTTTGCCCGTGAAAAGGAGTTCGGCCTTTCCGGGTTCGGGGACTCTGTACTCTGTTCCGCGATAAACATCGCCGTATGCGTGTCTTGCAATCGTGATGGGCTTCTTCCAGTTTTTGACTACCGGCTTAATGCAGTTCGTGAGAATCGGCGCGCGGAATACTGTACCGTCAAGCACTGCACGAATTGTACCGTTGGGCGACTTCCACATCTCATGAAGGTTGTACTCTTCAACGCGCTGTTTGTTGGGTGTGATTGTCGCGCATTTGACTCCGACATGATGTTTCTTGATTGCCTCAGCAGCAGCCCATGTTACTTTGTCGCCGGTCTTGTCTCTCTCAGGCAGTCCCAGATCGTAATATTCCATGTTCAGCTCAACGAACGGTGAAAGAAGGTCGTCCTTGATGATCTGCCACAGTACGCGGGTCATTTCGTCGCCGTCCATCTCTACGATGGGATTTGCCATTTTGATTTTTGCCATTTTGTGAATAAATCTCCCTTCATAAATTTTTGCTGTGATTGGGAAGTTCCCCCCCAGTTTTTTGCGCTGAGGGGTAAACGTTAATGCATTACTTCTTTTTGTCGCGGTTGAAGTTGATTAAGCAGCCGGCCTTCACTATGTCGCGCTCGTTTCCTGTCATCGGCTGAATGTAAAGCTCTGCCTCTGTTACCTTTCCGCCCTTGATGACGTATGCTTTGATGCTCTCAAGTTTATTGTCATCAAGTGCTTTGCGGATTCCGGGAACGTACACGTAATCGCCGACCTCAAAATCGGGCTGCCCCTTGAGGTGGAACGGAATCATTCCCCAGTTCATGCAGTTTGAACGGTAACGCTTTGTGGCGTATTCCTGCGTGATGTTCGCGAGTGCACCGAGTACCCTCTGGCATGACGCAGCCTGTTCGCGTGCTGAACCGTCGCCGGGCTTGTTGGCGTAAATCGTTGAGCCGAACTCGATCGTCATCGGGTCAACACCTTCCTGCCCCGGAATGCTCTTGATTGCCGCGTAGACTTCGGCCATATCGCCGTGTGCCGGGCTGATTCCCTTCAGGCGTTCGTACTCGATTTTCTGGACTTCCTTCGCTTTGCCGACATATTCGGGGTCTCTGCGTGAAAGCGTGAACTCAGCGAGTCCGAGCGGGTTCGATCTGAATGATGATGTCTCGCCTGACGGTATAAGCTCATCGGTTGTCGTAACCTCGTCAAGAATCTTTGACACTACGCGGAGAAGAATGTTCTCTGCAAGTGCTTCCTGCTCCGGCCAGTCTTTGATGTTCGGCCCGAAACGAATCGGCGACTCAAGGTCTGCTTTTCCGAATCCCCAGTAAACTCTCGACTTGTACGCCTTGTCATCATAGTGATACGCGGGAATGTCGCCCCAGCAGTCAAGCTCTTCTGCTGACGTGAGCTTACCGCCGTTAGCCGCTGTTGCTGCGATTGAGCGCGCGTCCATGAGTGCAACTGCTGACATCTGGCCGTTACCGGGCTTTGAGCCTTCGCGGTTCGGGAAGTTGCGTGTTGTGTGGCGGATTGAGAGCGCGTTGTTGGCGGGTGTGTCTCCAGCTCCGAAGCAAGGCCCGCAGAATGCTGTACGGATAATCGCGCCTGCGTCCATCAAATCGGCAAGGAATCC
>JAFSLR010000020.1 GCA_017448375.1 Synergistaceae bacterium
TATTCTTTCTTCACTGAATCATAAGCATCAAGCAGCATTCGTAATTTTTCCTCTGTTACTTCTGAGGAACTGACTCGGACTTCAAGACGCTGCAACCCGTCTGCGGCTTGTTCCATGAATGCGCGCCTAAAATATTCCGCAAAAACTTCAGGTTCTTTGATAGTTTTCCTCACCATCGAATATTCATCCCTGAGAACGTCCCAAGCATTTGCGCCCTTGTCTTCAGCCCCGATAGTCCACGCCTTGAGAATGTCCCAGCGTCCTAAATTCTTTGCGGCTTCCGTGAAACTCTCGAAACCTTCCGGGACTGTTGAACCCTTCTTAACGAGCATTAATTCACCGTGAAGATGTTCGCTGTTACTCTGAGCTGTGTATATGTAGATATTCGGATTGTTCATGCAGAGGTCAAAAAATCCCTTTGCGCTTAACAATGCTGTTGAATGGCTGTGAAGACTCGCTCCCTTCGGCATTTGACGCAAGAAATAGAATAAATCCGTCTTCACTGCCTGATCATTTTCCGGGCTGACAAACTCATAAAACGGTCTGTCGGGTCTGTAGTTCGTCAGCTTCTTGAGAAGTTCAAGCCGTCTGTCTGCTTCCTGTTCGGCCTCGCTCAAAATTATTGATGAGGCGTGAATATTTGCTGAAAGTATTTCCTGACGTTTCTGTTTGTACTCGCCGAGAGTGGCGGGCATTGAAAACGCGCACGCTGACATTAAGGCCGTCAGCAACAACGCTGGAATTAACGTTTTGTTCTTGAGCATAAATTACACTTCCTTATGCTGTTAATTAGTTGCCTCTATGCGTGATTCACCTATCTGCGTGATTTCGACAATGCAAAACTCGCCGTCAGATGACTTGAATGTTATCTTTCCGCTTCTGGTCTCTCCGTCAGTTACAGGGTCAAGCGTAAGACTAATATACTCCTCCCTGTTTCCGGGTTTTCCGATCAACATTTCAAAGCCTTCCTCTGTCGTAGTCTTAGTAGCAGTGGCCTCTTTGTCCAAAGTCTTCATGTGAATCCAGGTTGCATTTGCTGTTGCAGTCCAGTCTTCTTCTGAGCATATCAAGGTGCCTTGATTTTCCTCGTATTTGTAGGCCACTATCTTCGTCTTATCTGCTGCAATGTGTGGCGGACGCGGAATCGTGCACTCGTTGCCTTTCTTGTCCCAGTCGAAACTGTAATCTCTGCGTCCTGCATTGCCTATCCAAAAGAAGGTACCTCCGCCCTCAGTTGCGCCCTCTTTTGAGTAGAAATCAACTATCAGTTTGAGATCAGGATATTTTTTCCACTCTTCTTTTGTAACCTTGATTACAAACTCGTTTCTGAGTCTGACAACAGCACGCTCAGTATCTACAAGCCACGTTGCGTCAGCGGCACGCGAGCCGTCTGCAGGTCTGGGAAATTCCCACTGCCAGCCTGCCTTCTGAGTGCTGCACTTGTTGATTATCTTATGGTTTGTCTTCCAGTATGAGTATTTAACATCGGAGTCATAGGGTGAGGGTATCATCTTGGGTTTCCCGTCAACGCCCTTCCATGTAAAGCCGTTCGTAGAGCCGTTCGTTGTAAAGCCGGTTTTCATTTTCAGCGGTACACCGGCTTTATTTTCGCTTTTTGAAGCGGTACCTCCGGAAAATGACCTGCCTTCGACTTTGAACGTTGCAGCTGTCAGATTATTAGCAGCATCGCCGGTAACAGTACCGACGGGGGAAGAGTTAATGACACTTCCAACTATATTATTGCCGGATTTGAAGTATGCATCGTAGCCTAAAATATAGTCGTAGCCCAATATGAAATCTTGATAAAGGTATCCGTCTGTTATTTTAGCACCATTATCACGACGCCCCCCATGAGTAAAGATTTTTCGGTTTTTCTGATAATAATCATCCCATGCGTACATCAAAGAGGCGTGGTCGTACTGCTCCTGCGAATCGCTCCCGCCGGTCAGCTGAATAAAATAATAGTCTGCGCCGTCGGTGAAGTTGTGTACCGGCACTATATCAAAATCCATAAATGTTTTGCGCTTCCATTCACCGCGAGTATAAGTGTATCTCCCGGCGAACACCTTAGTACAATAAAACGTTCTCGGTGAATGTATCTGAACGAAATTGATTTTAGCTTTTACTGCGGGAAATGAATCGTTTACTTTTGCAGCTGCTGCCGTAAATGCTGAGTCAGAGTCAATCCTGTCTTCAATTTCAATCACAGAGTCCATGCTGTCGAGTTCCCTGACCCATGATAAGAAATCCTGCACAGTGTCATCAACGTGATTATACGGCAAAACCGGGTCGGGGTCTTCGCTTACGATTCTGTCCTCGCTGGCAATGTAGTAATATTCGCCGTCAACCTGGAGTTCTTCGCACTCGCCGGGCTCAAAAGCTGCTGCCTCATCGCCCGAATAGAGGTAAATATCCATGCTTGGGACTTTGTGAAGGTCTGTGCCGTAGAAAGTGTAGTAATTCACAACCGCTGAGTCCTGAGAGTCGACTCCGTCTGCCCTTGCTGCAAATGCGTAAAAGTCAACGAGTTCTGCTTTCTCCGCTTCTGTTGCGTTGTCGGGCAAATATGACGGGACGTTAAGACTGAGTTTGCCTGTTATTTCGTCTATCTCTCCTGCTTCGATGTCAACGATTGAGATTATTGCTCCGGCTTCAAGAGCTTCACTGAGACGAGGCCAGTAACTTCCGTATGCTTTTATGTCCTCGCCGTTTTCGGGGTAATACAGCAGGACTTCACCCTTCTTGATTGTCTGTGAGGTATCTTTCACATACTCTGCAAGGTCATGAACATCGCTTCTTGCAATTAATTTTTCTGCAACCTCGCTTGTGTAGTAATCCGGGCTGTTGGGGTCTCCTCCTTCTGTGTTATCGTTAATGGAAACGATGTTATTCGAACTTCCTCCGCAGCCTCCTGAAATTATGACCGCGAATAAGATTGACGCAGCAATGATTACAGTGGTAAAAACTGACTTGCTTAATTTCACGATTATACTCCTAACTTTTCAGAATA
Organism: Synergistaceae bacterium; assembly: GCA_017448375.1. Taxonomy (GTDB): domain Bacteria; phylum Synergistota; class Synergistia; order Synergistales; family Aminobacteriaceae; genus JAFUXM01. Next base: position 3,011 of record JAFSLR010000020.1, read on the forward strand.
AGAAAATTATATCACTTACGTAATTTTATCCGCCTAAGAACGAATCCTCCCGCAAGAAGCACAACTAACGCCCCGACTCCAGCACTGCACCCCGAAGATGATCCGTTACCCTCACGAATATTTTTCCTGAGAGACTCATACGATGCACGAACATCAAGCAGTCCCGTGCGGCTGACTTTCGATTTCCCGTCAAACTGGCTGTAAGGCGCGTATTTCTCTTCAGCCTCACGGGTAATTCTCGCTATCTCAACATCACGCGACTCTGGCCGAATAGTTCCCTCTTCTATCTTCTTGTCGATTTCAGCCGTACCATGATTTATTGCCCATTTCACGAAGCCTGCGTAAGGATAGACCACCGGATTTTTGTCCCTGTTCGCACCTTCAAGAAGTGCTGACTTTATCTGTGAAGGTGTTACGCTCGGAAATGCTGACATTAAGAGTGCCGCCGCTCCCGTAACATGTGGTGCTGCCATTGATGTCCCGCTTGATGTCCTGTACATTTCAGCTTTACTGTTTCCCGTTGCAATCGGTGAATACGTGCTGAGGATTCCGACTCCGGGGGCTGCTATGTCTACTTTGTCGCCCCAGTCCGTGAAAAATGCTGCCGTGTCGTCTGAAGCCATAGCACCTACAACAACAAGATTATTCAGCTCTATGAATGACGAAGGATAGAAATACATTCCCTTCTTGAAATCTTTGCTGCCTTCAGGGGAATCGAAAAGAATGGGAGCTCCCACTTCAACACCAGAATTTCCAGCAGAAACTACAATCAATGTCCTGTTCAGAGAGTCAAGTGTCTGATATGCCATGTAGTAAACATCGTTCTTCATTTCTTCAGGCGTTACTGAGAGTGCAGCACCTAATGAGAAATTCAGAGCAGCGAGTCTAATATCTGTATTACTCGTAAGAAGATTGGCAATGTAATTCAATGCGCGTATTTCGTAATTGATTGTCTCGTAAGCATCTACGTTGTCGAAAACTCTCACGGGTATAATTTTCACGTTCCAGTTTACACCTGCGACTCCGATTCCGTTATTGCCGACTGCGCCTATTGTCCCGGCAACATGAGTCCCATGACCCAGAAAATCTTTGTCCCAGCTTCCGAATTTCACATCAGGTTCTCCGCTCACTGTGTGGGTGTTGTAACCGTATTCTTCCGCTATGTTCTCCAGCAAGTCGGGGTGCTTATAGACTCCCGTGTCAACAACGCAAGCATGAATGTAATGAGTCCCTTTTGTGCGTTCCCAAACATCAGGGGCGTTAATGGCTTTGAGTCCCCAGCATAAATCCGCGCTTGGGTCATTCGGCATTACGGACGATTTCACTTCAGCGTTGAGCCTTTGAACGTAATAATTCGGCGATGCTGTGATAACGTCAGGGCGTTCCTTGAGGGCGGAAATTAATTCTTCGGTTGTTTTTGCTGACGAACGGACAAGAACAAATATTTTCCCTTCAATTTCTGATAATGTCTCGTAGGTCTCGGCTATTGACGCTCCGATTTCGCTTGCTGCCTCAATGACATTCGTACTTGCTGCTGAAACGCTGACTCCTTCAGGGACTCTGAAAACTGCAAGTGCTTCCCCTTCCGCGTAATTTCCCGCGAGTGCTGACGATGTGAAAATCATAACCGCGAGGAATGACAGCGCAAAAATTTTCTTCATGAATTGTGCCTCCTTTAACTTTTCAATAATTATAGACTACCTTAGAGCCGCAATTTTTTTCTCCCATCCGGCGCGGATAATATGAGTCGTCATCAGCGTAGTACAGACAAACCAGCCCAGCGGGTAACCAATCGCAATAAAGTAAACCGACTCCGTCAATCTCGAAATGATGAACAAATATATCTGCCTGAAAACTACGAATGACATCAACATAATGAACATTGGAGTACGAGAGTCACCGACACCGCGCAAAGCTCCGGCCTCAATCTGATTCGTTGCGTTTATGGGGTCGAAAAGGCTGTTCAGTCTCAGGAATAAAACCGCGAATCCGATTACAGCCGCGTCCTGATTGAAGAGTGCTGCTATGTACGGCGCGAAAATGTAGAGGCAAGTTATGATAAATGCTGATATTCCCCACGAAATGAAGAGTCCCTGCAAGAGTCCTTTGTGGATTCTTTCGGGCTTACGTGCTCCGGCGTTCTGACCGACAAAAGTTGTTACGGCCATAGCCATGCTTTGAGTCGGGAGAATGACGAAAGCGTCAACTCTCGCATAAATTCCCCAGCCAGCTGTTGAGGCCGCGCCGTAAGAATTAATGTAAGCCTGAACGAAAACGTTTGAGAATGATGTTACGGCCATTTGAAAGCCCGCCGGAAATCCTACAGATATGATTCGCCGCAAGATTCCCGTGTCAATTTTCATCTCGTGCCATGTCAGACTATGAACTTCATGACTCCTGAAGAGAAGCCAGAAGATTATTAGCCCTGAAACGAGCTGAGATATTATTGTGGCATAAGCTACACCCGCGACTCCCGACTCGAATTTAATCACGAACAATAAATCAAGAAATATATTGAGGATTGACGCTAATATGAGGAAATATAGAGGACGTTTTGAGTCGCCGACTGCGCGTAAGATTGCGCTACCCATGTTGTAAAGCATAGTGCCTCCGAGTCCCAATGAGAATATTTGAAGGTAAACAACGGCTTCACGGAAAACGGATTCGGGAGTGTTCATCATACGGAGAAGGTGAGGCGTTGAGAAGTAACCGAGAGCCGAAATTACGAGAGCCATAATTATTGTTGAGACTACTGCGGTGTGAGTGGCTTTTCGGAGGTTGGGAATGTCCTTTGCCCCGAAATACTGAGAGATTATGACGCTTGCACCCATTGCGAGTCCGATGAAGAGTCCGATTAAGGTGATTACGATTGGGATTGTTGAGGTTACTGCGCCGAGTGCGTCCGCGCCCACGAAGTTTCCGACTACTATGCTGTCTACGGTGTTATAGAGCTGCTGAAAGATGTTTCCGATAAACAGAGGGAACGCGAAACTAATTAGGTGCTTCCAGATTGTGCCCTCTGTCATGTCCTTAACGTGTGAGATTTTTGGCAAGATATTTTACCCCCTTTATTGAGAAAAATTTTAGGCCATGAGTTAAAGGGGGTCAAATAATTGCTGTGGATTTTCACCTTCAGGGGAATATTCTTCCTTACTACATTTTCCAGTTGAATCTCACAAGCTCATCATAACGCGGCAAAATCATATTCCGCATTTTTTCGGCGTAAGGCTTGCGGTATTCTTTCGGCATTAACGGGTGAGCCATCGCTACAGACAGATACATCAAGTTTGCGTAAGGCTCTAATTTCGCGGTGAGACTCGCGACTCTTTCTTTGTCCCCGTTGCAGTACGTATCAATCAGAATGTCCCA
>JAFSLR010000021.1 GCA_017448375.1 Synergistaceae bacterium
CACAAAGCACGTAATGAGGAGAAACGCTATCTTTCAGAACAGGCTAAAGCGGATTTAACTCTTCCTGTTGATATTCAGCTGGACTTCAAAACAGGCTTTGAGAAACTTCCCGAATCTTGGACTAAGGCAAGCGATAAAGTACGTGAAGAGGCGAATGCTACTGTCAATGAACTTCAAGAACAATTCAGGGTTAAGGTAGCCGCCGCTCTTGATTATGTCACACGGAAATTCCCCGAATTGGCAGACGCTATCAAAGACATGGGGACTGTCAGCAATTCCACTTTAAGGCAGATTACAGCGGCTTTGCACGGTGATGAACAGGCATTTGAGGCTTTGCCGGAGCATTTAAGAAAGGTTACTGAACACATTAATGCTGTCGATTCGGGGCTCACTAGGCTCGGCATTGATTTTTACGGCATTACTCAGAAATATAGAGAGTTCCGCAAAGAAGCCGAAAAACCTGCACAGAAAGATGAAAGCACTGTATTTCTTGAGGAGATGTCCGCAAGTATCAAGTCCATCATGGCCGATTTACCTGCTGAGATTGAACGTGCCAATAAGTTCTTAGGCGGTGCAAACGGTCAGCTTGCCGTTAATGTCTCACTCTCTAAGGCTCAAAGCAAACTCGATAACTTTGTCAAAACTGCAAGTGAGAAATATGCGCTACCGAAAGAGATTGTTGGCAATGCTCTCTTTCAACAGCTGGAGAAATTAGCACAGGCAGGTAATAATACAGCTCAAGCTCTCATTAACGGCTGGAAAGGTGCGGGCGATTCTCTCGATACTTTCCTTGCCGATGCTAAGGACGCTATTACATATCTTGAAGCCTCGCCGGATAAATTCTTGCCCTCTTTAAGGTCTCTTATGAATAACATTCAGAAGATTGACCCTCTCACAGGCAAGGTTACAGAAGGTTTCAAGAAGGCTCATGCTGCTTTAGTGCAATGGAGCAAGACTACCTTTGACGGCCTCATGAACCGCATTTCTAAGTTAAGCAAAGCAGCCGAAAGAGGATTTATCAGCAAAAGAGCTGTCGAAAAAGAATTAGTGCGTGTCGCACCTGAAATTAAATTACAGGTTGTTAAGGATTTATATGCTGACCGCGATAAATACGGCAGTGAAGCAAACTTTTTAGCTGTCGTTGCTAATGAGTTTTCGTCAAAGATTGAAGAAATAGCTGGGAAAACTGGCAATAAATTTTTGGCAGAAGAATATGCAGGTATGAGCGGGGTTGCTATAGGACGCTCCATCATTAGAGACGTTGAAAAGCAGTTAGGGGTCGGCCAGCAAGTAACCATTGATGGCATAAAACAGCCTATCCAGAATTTAGAAACCGCCTTAAACAACCTTTCGCAGAATATCTCTAACGCCACTAACACCACTCAGCAAGGCAATCAACAGAGAAATGGCAATAATACTCAGCCTGAAGCAACAAATTATTCCGCCTCCATTGAACAGGCTCTTCAAGGTATTAATAACATTTCTTCAGGCGTTCAGGAGGTTACCACTGCTGTTAATAACGGCGTTAATTCTCTCATTTCTACCGTAGTCGGGGTCAGCAGTCCAACTAATACTGAAACTGCGAATTTTCAGGGAGTTATTGACGCTCTCACCGATAACACATCGGCTTTAGGACGCGCAAGCGAGGCTGTTTTAAGTCTGGTTAATTTTTCTGGGAATACATCGCAGGGTGCTTTATACAATCCTGATGACGACTATCACATGCTCGTTACTGATATTCAGAATGCCTTTGCTCCAGTCTCGCAGAATATTCAAAACCTTAGCGGGAACATTGACGCTCTCAGAATTTCTACTGAAGATAATATTGACGCTCTCTCTCAGTTCCAGTCTGCTTTAAGTTCTGAGACTGCAATTCCCGATTCTCAGAATCTCAGCTCAGCTTTTGCTCCTTTAACTGAGGCTGTGCAGAGTTTGTCTACGGTCATTAGTACTTTACAGGCTGCACAACAAGCTAATTCTTCGGCTATCGAGGAAGTCATTTCCGCTGTCCGTTCCGTTGAAAATGCTATTAAATCCATGAATGCGGGCAACAATTACGACATTGACATTAACCAGCAAGGCTTTGTTATTGAGAAAAAATCTGACGCTGATATGCTCGCTAGAAGTACTCTCAGTGCTTTGCGCTCTGGTATTGGAAACGGGGGGGTGTAGTCATGGCCGATATTCTTTACAGATCGCATTCTATCGAGAAAACTCAAGACGGCATTTCTGGCAGTCTCACAGTCTGGGAGGATTCGCCTGTCTCACCTTTTGATGTCGGGGATACTTTCAGCCCGATAACCAGCGGTCCGGCTCTCACTGTTGAACGTGTCAGTATCAAAGATAACGTTCTCGGTGAATACAACGGCAAACTTTTACGGCAATGGGAAATAACCGTTGAGGGAAGCAATAACTCTTCCGGCTCGGCTCAAACTCACGTCAAATATAACTTCAACATTTCGGCGGGCGAAAAGTCCGGCACTATGGAAGTTACAAACACAGGCGATAATCCTTCTATTACGCTTGATATTGGCGATACGTTTTCCGTTCCTGGCATTGGCGAGGTCTTTTGCTCTAACGTTAAGGGCAGTGATGAATATGATTCTTCAGGCGTTCACACTTGGACGGTCGTTTATGAAGGCGCAAACAAAGCTGTCATTCAGGATACAGACACTAAATACACTCTCAATATTGAGAATAATTCAGACGGTGTTACGGTTTATTCCGGCTCAAAAGAAACTACTTGCACGGGATCTGCTCCTACTATAGCTGTTAATATCGGTGATACTTTCTCTTTGCCTTACATCGGGACTGTTACCTGTACGCGCATTCAGACCAGCAACACGGACGCTAATACGTGGTCGGTTATCATTGAAGGGTCTCGCGGAGGGGCTTCAGGCGGGGGTGAAGGCGGTGGAGATTCTTCACTTCCTGAAACTGAAACCGTCATTACACGTGAGATTAACGGCTCAACTGTTCGTACTGTTGCGGGTAATTTTGTCGTTCTCAGGCGGTCGGTTACTCCTATCATCAAAAAGACAATCACCGTTTACACGTCCACTGTTGACGCTGTCGCTACTCTCGGTAATACTTATCAGGAAGAAGGCATTGCAATTAGTGAGAATATCAGCAGAGAGACTATCAAGAATAACGGCGTTATTACAGCTTCTTACTACAAGCATGTGATTGAGGTGGAATCGTGAAGACGCTTAGCTTTAATCTTAACTCCTTAAAGAACGGCGGGAAAATTACAGCTTTCAATTATTCGCACAGCCTTAACGAATTAGCGGGGTCTTGGAGGGCTGATGTTGCGGGCGGAACTTTTGACGCTGGGGATGATATTAGCTTCGACAACGTCATGACTAACGGCATTATCTCTAAGGCTCGCAAGGATTCGTCCGGCTTATGGCACGTTGAAGGTTATGACGCGGGTATTAGGCTCATGCGCTCTCTGCCTGATATTGAGGACTTGCCGACAGGAGACGCAAAAACTGTTATTCAATATCTCGCTGATTTCTGCGGTATCTCTCTTAACATGACGGGCAACGGATTATCTGGCTTCAATGTCCGTACGCTCATTTCGGGGTCTACCTGTGCTGAGGCCGTATTAGAGCTTGCTATGTTAAGCGGGTATGTCGCTTTCATCAACAGCAGCGGTTATCTTTGTGTTCAATCACCGTCTGGAAGGCTCGCTCCTATCTATAATGATGTGATTGATGACTCAGGCTCAGATTTCGATTTGGACGGGTACGCAACACAAGCTACTATCATTCTCAGAAAAAGCAGCATTCAGGAACAAGAAGAAGGCACTGAACCTGAAGAATATTACACAGGCGAGACTCCGTCCACGAGTCCTGATACTGTAAGCTATTCAGGCTCATTCAGCGGTGGCTCATACTCCATGAAAATGCTTGAGCCTTTCGGCGTGATTTCAGAACTTGAAACTACTATCACCGAAAACGGCCTCACTATCACCACTGAAGAAGAGCATACTTACGATTACAAGCACAAAACCATTTGGCGCGATAATCAGGAGTACGTTCTGTTTGCTTTCATTGAGACAGGTTACACTCTCACTAAAACTATTGAAGGTACTTATGCCACAGAAAACAGCGGTAATCTCACCTTCACGGAAGTTACTACTGAGACTATGACGCGGACGCTTTCACCTTTTGACGCTATCGGCGTTCCTAAAGACTGGCAGGGCGAACTTGATATGGTTGATACTGAGACCATTACGCGCTCTACTGTCAGAACTGGCGCACCTGCTCCAACTGAGAACATGCCAGCATATGCACCGCCTTTTGACTCGCAGATTGAACGCAAATATTCTCGCGGCCTCAGAGGGAAATATCTTGTCTGCAATGAAACCGAAAAACGTTATGAGGCTCGGCAGGTCGGGAAAATTTATCCCGTGAAAACAGCAAACGATGATGATGATAATCCTGTAGCATACTTTATAAAGGAGTTAGCTATTCCGACACATTCAATTCCGAAATGGGTCGAAGTCGATACTTACCGCACAATCTTTGAACAATACGACAGCAACGGCGATTGTGTAGTTTCTGTACGCTCGGAATACTGCGATGACGGCTCAAAATGGCTCTCGGCTAATGCTCTTACTGATACAGGCGATGAGGATTTGAACGAATACCAGAAGGCTTACGCTAAATTCTCTCAAAATGCACATGGCCTTGAAGTCTCGTTAGGCTCTTCTGCTTTCACTTCGCCCTGGCATTTCATTGAACTTCAAGGACGCACTAAGAACACTACGGGCAATGATACTGATACAACAGGCTTAGGCAATATTGATGACTGGTACGAGAACGGCGAATACAAACAGTTAGATATTTGCCCGCACTATAATGAAACTACTCATACATGCAATATGGCCGGAGAGTCGCAAGAGAAAAACTGCGTTCAGGGTACAAGGGGAATGTATCTTTACTGGAAGAATTGCTCAAGAGCTTTAGAGGCTCTCAGGCTTGCAAGATTGAAGGAACAAAATCAGCTTGATACTCCTATCATCGGCACGGCTTCTATTTCAGGCACAACTTCAAATAGTCCGGCTGTCGGTTACAAGCGTGAGATTTTCGTTGAGGGCGATATTTCAGACGAACAGGCTCAAACTATCGCAAACACTATTGCTGCTAATATCCTTGCGGTTAAAGGCACTAAGGGATTACGCAAAACTGTTACGATACCTTACAACGCTAACCTAGAATTGGACGGCAATATCGTTGAAGTCTCGCATGACTGGGAAAATCTAACTTCTACTGTTACATACAGGATAAACGGCACTATACCTGATTTCCTCGTGGCTCAATCTGTTTCGGGCATTGCTGCTTTTGTCGCTGAACGTGAAACTTCAAGGCTCGGTGCTCCGAAATACGGCGTGGTTTCTGCTGTCAATGATAGCTTGCTGACCGTCAATCTCGGCAACAGCTCCGTTAAATGTACCACTAAGCTCAAGAATTTAAGCACAGGTGATACCGTTCTTGTTTCGTTCCCTTCAGGTAATAAATTCAGGGGTCAGATAATTGCTAGACTGTAAGAATATTCATAAATTCACGTAAGTTAGGAGGTAAAAATTGATGAAAGATTTGTTTGTCGGGTCGCTCGGAAGAGCTAATAATCACGGCGGGTCAAGAATGTGTGCTATTCCTCATACTATAGGCGTTGAGCC
>JAFSLR010000207.1 GCA_017448375.1 Synergistaceae bacterium
GTTTGTCGGCCTTAATCGTCCCGCAAAGGGATAACTTTATGCGCGTGGGTGTAGGCTCAACCACAGGAATACTATTCACTCCGGCCAAAAGCATAATCACTCCGCGAGCCTGATAGACATATTCAGCGGTCTTTACGTTTTTGCCGAAAAATAACCGTTCAACGGACATAATATCAGGATTGCAGAGTGTGATTTGTTCCTGAAGGGCTTTGTGAATGAAAAGCAGGCGTTCGGTGAAGGACATATGCGGATTGGTCTCGATACAGCCGTAATTCAGAGCCTCAAGCCCGGTCTCGGTGCGTCTGACAGCTCCATAGCCCAAACGCGCGAGGCCGGGATCGACTCCAAGACATACTACACTATTCCTCAAGCTGTGCAGCTATTTCGTCAGCTACCTCAAAATTTGAGTAGACGTTCTGAACATCATCGTGTTCCTCCAGAGCGTCAACCAGCCTCATAACTTTGCGTGCAGCCTCAACATCAGAAATCTCTACCGGAGTCTTCGCGATCATAGAGACCTCTGCGCTGTCGACAGTGTATTTTTCGGCTTCGAGTGCCTTCTGGAGCGCGTCAAGGTCTGACGGTTCGCAGTACATGGTAAAGCCTTCTTCGCTCTCCTCCATGTCGGACATACCAGCGTCAAGCCCGACAGTCATCAATGCGTCCTCATCAAGATTTTCGCCCTTGACCTCGATCACGCCTTTGCGGTCGAACATCCACGCTACAGAGCCTTCTGAACCCATCTGCCCGCCGTTGCGTGCAAGAAGTGCGCGAATTTCCGGAGTCGTGCGGTTTCGGTTGTCGGTCATGACGTTCACGAGAACTGCGACTCCCGCCGGGCCGATGACTTCGTAAGTGAGTTCGTCATACGAGATGTCTCCGAGTTCGCCGGTGCCGCGCTTGATTGCGCGGGTGATGTTATCGTTGGGAACGCTGACGGCTTTAGCGCGCTCGATTGCGGTTTTGAGGCGCATATTCATAGCGGGGTCTCCGCCGCCGTCCTTAGCTGCGATGATGATTGCACGTACTAACTTCTGGAAAAGGTTGCCGCGTTTTGCGTCCTGAGCAGCTTTGCGGTGCTTGATGTTTGCCCATTTTGAATGTCCTGACATGGATATTACCTCCTGAAAATTATTGTTATGGTCTGAAGATTGGAATCGGCTTGCGTTTGTGTTCGCTTTGTCTGTGCATAACGTCAATGCGTTCTTTTGCTGAAGGGTCAGTGATTTTCCCGGTGGCTAAATACTCGTCCAGTACGTCATACGTAAAGCCCATATCGCCTTCATCGGTCTGGCCGTCAACGAGTCCTGCGCTCGGTGCTTTAGTGATTATGCGTTCGGGGACTCCCAGTATTTTCGCCATTGCCCTAATATCGCGCTTCAAGAAGCTGGCGAGCGGCATTAAGTCCGAACCTGAGTCGCCGTATTTCGTGAAGTATCCCGTCTCATATTCTGAACGGTTGCTTGTACCGCAGACCAAAAGACCGTTTGACTGCCCCAATGCGTAAAGCGTAACCATTCTCAACCGAGCCTTCATGTTTGAGCATACGAGAGGGGATAATTCAACGCCGATTGAAGCGCACATAACATTAAAGGTTTCGGACAAATCCACGCGCGTATATCGAACGTCAAGGGATTCTGCGAGTAATTTTGCGTCCGCTTCGTCATTGGGATTGCTGTTGCATGGCATTATCACACCTAACACGCCTTCACGCCCTAACGCTTCACGACCTAATGCCGCAAGTACTGAGGAGTCAATACCCCCTGAGAGTCCGAGAATTATACCTTTTGCTCCGGCTCTTTTGACTTCATTTGACAGCCATTCTTCACACTGAATTACGATGTCGCGCAAGTCTTAATATTCCTCTCTATAAAGTTGATAGAAAAAATATTCTGTAATTATACACTCATTGACAAGAACTCGACTTGAAGTCAAAAATTCTGTAACATTCCCAAAAATAATTTACATCAAAAAGCTGTGCTATAATTTTCCTCACTCAAGTATATGATTTTATTTTCGGGACGAGGTGAGACGAATGAAGAAGTTAATATCCATTCTGTTAATTGCCATTTCTTTGTTCTCGCTTACGGGTGCGACAGAGTCATTTGCAGCCAAAAGTACTCGTTACAGGACCGTAACAAGGACAAGAACCGTAACAAAAAGAAAGCGCATAGCAAAACGGCGCGCAGCAAGAAAACGTACCGTAAGAAGAAGAACCACACGCAGATACTAAGCACATAACATATACCCCCTGAGAACGAAAACTCAGAGGGTATTTTTTTGTTACAGCAATGATGATACTATTCTGACTCCTTCCATCGCATCACGGGCGTAATAATCTGCCCCCGCATAATTCGCAAGTTCCGGCGTTAATACCGCTCCACCCGCAATCACTTTCACATCAGGGCATGACTCTTTGAGTTTCGTGATTGTCTCCTTCATGCTCGCTACGGTCGTCGTCATTAACGCGCTGAGTCCAACGACATTAACACCGCGCTTGATTACGGCCTCAACGATTTTTTCCGGCGGTACGTCCTTCCCCAAGTCTATACCATCAAAGTTGTAGTTCTCGAAAATCGTACGCACTATGTTCTTTCCGATGTCGTGAACGTCCCCGTAAACCGTCGCTAGAATCACAGGGCCTTTTGCTTTTCCGGCTGACTCGGCTTTGTCCATGTTGAGCGATAAAACCTCAAACGCTGATTTCGCAGCCTCCGCTGACTTTATGAGCTGTGGAAGGAATAATTTTCCGGCCTCATAGCTTTTTCCGACAGTGTCAAGCGCAGGGACAATATGACTCTCTATGATTTCGAGGGGCTTTGAGGTTTTAAGGAGTTCGCGAGTCATTGAGGCTGACTCTTCCTTAAGACCTTTTATGATTGCGGAGTCAAGGTCATTTACGGCTGAATCTGTTTTTGCTGTTACGGTTTGTGATGTTGATGATGAAATTGACGGGTGCAATTCGCAGTAAGATATGTAGTCTTGCATTTCCTGTTCACCGCCTGAAAGCAAATTCCACGCAAGCAGAGTCTCTTTGAGATCAGCGTCTCCAGGATTGATTATCGCGCTGTCAAGCCCCTGCATTATAGCCGCCATCATCATTGTACGGTTGACTAGGGGTCTTCGCGGTAGCCCGAATGATACGTTGCTGAGACCCAATACTGTTTTAACGCCCAACTCATCGTGAACCATGCGAATCGCCTTCAGTGTTTCGGGAACAAGTTTCTGCTGTGCTGAGGCGGTCAACGTCAGGCAGTCAATGAGAATGTTACGGCGCGGAATGCCGACCGACGCGGCCATGTCGCAAATCAAACGGGCAATCGCTAATCTCTCTTCGGCTGACTCAGGTATGCCCTTGTCATCGAGAGTGAGTCCGAGAACGCACGCACCGTATTTTTTCGCAACCGGCAAAACTGACTCAAGGCTTGAGGATTTACCGTTGACGGAGTTTAGAATGGGCTTTCCGTTGTAGACTCTTGCTGCTGACTCTAAAGCTGTTGCGTCCGCGCTGTCAATCTGAATCGGCAAGTTCACGACTCCTTGAATTTCGGTCAAAGCGTGAGTCAAAACTTCCGGCTCGTCAATGTCAGGCAATCCCGCGTTAAGATCGAGAATATCCGCTCCCTGTTCCTGTTGCTTTACGGCTTCCTTCAGCAGGTAATCAGTGTCGCCTTCCCGTAATGCTTTCTGTAACATTTTCTTTCCTGTAGGGTTGAGTCGTTCACCGATTACGATAAACTTTTTGCCGAACGTTACGACTCTTGACGGCGAACATACTACAGTGTCATCGGGTACGTTTCGTTTCACAGCATGGCCGAATCTTTTTGTTACGGATTGTTTCATCAACGCGATATGCTGAGGGGTCGTACCGCAGCAGCCTCCGAGAATGTTAGCTCCCATTTCGGCGAAACGTGTCGAGACCTCAGCAAATTCATCCGGCGTAACATCATAGTGTGAAATTCCGTTCCTCATAACGGGCAATCCTGCGTTGGGCTGAACCATTACGGGAATATGCGAACATTTGCAGAAACGCTCAACAATCGGCACTAACTGCGCCGGACCTAATGAGCAGTTCACACCGAGAGCAGAAACTCCGAGTCCCTCAAGAGTCGCTGTCATTGCCTCAACGCTTGCGCCGAAAAACGTCCGTCCAGACTCCTCAAAGCTCATTGTCGCGAATATGGGAATGTCAGAATTTTCGCGGGCTGCAAGTACGGCGGCTTTGAGCTCGTGCAAATCCGTGAAAGTCTCAAGCAATATGA
>JAFSLR010000022.1 GCA_017448375.1 Synergistaceae bacterium
CCCGACATTGCGTAACGGCTGATGGCTTTTCTTCCGCGCCCAGTCCCGAAAGTTACGCCTGAAATCTTGTAGTCCGCGCTTGAAGGCACACCGCTGAAAACGAGTTCCACATCAACGGAGCTTCCTTCAGTCATTACGCCGTGCCAGCCTGTCTCATATTTCGGTGAAACGCTTGCGCTTGTCTTATACTTCAGGAATACATCACAGCTCACGATTTCGTCCGGCAAATCTTTAAGCATGTAGGTGATTTTTGTGATAGTTTTGCCTTCCATGTCGGACGTGTATTTGTAGTTGCGTGAAACTCCGTGAACTTCGACAAATTCGGCGGTTGAGATTGCGAGGTCTTTTGCGTTGAACCATAGGTTATTGTTGTGCCTCATTCCGTAGACTTTACCGTCTGAAGTCTGAACGAGTGCGCCGAGATAATATCTTGTGTCCCCGCTGCCCAACGTAACGTCAATGCTTTCAATGTCGAGAAGGTAATCTCCCCAAGTCGCCGGGGTTGTCAGGGAAACTTCTGCTCCGTTCTGGCTGTGAAGCTCGGTAACCATTGCGCCGAATGTCCCGTTAGCGTTCACGGGCTTGTACTCGGAGAATGTATTACTGCTGAACGTGTAGCGCGAGTCATTGCTGAGGGTATTATAGACTGTCTCAGTCATTCGGACTTGAACATCTGCGACTCCTGTAATGCTTCTTCCGCCGATGTCGTTGGACTCGCTTGTGAGCTGTGAGAATCTGTTTGCAACTCTTGCTGTCGGTGATGAGATTGCGTCAAGCCCTGCTGCGTATAAATCTTCTGAGAAAGGCTCTCCGACTTCAGCCGCGTAAAATTCCGCCCAAGTCATATCGGTAGTAGCGTAGTAGAAATTTCCGGCCTCAATCGTTGCGGATAAGTCAGCGTATTCATCTGCCATGAACGTTGCAACGTAAGTGCTTGCCGATAAGCCGCCTATGATTGTGAGTATGTGATTTGAGCTGTCATAGGTGTAATCAGTTCCGCTTGTGAGAGTTGTTGCGCCTCTTCCCGAACCTTTTGTTACGGAAGAAAGGGTGTATGTTACGCCGTCTGGAATGTTGCTGAAGATGAGAGTTACAGCTGTATCATCTGATGAAAGCGAGTAAGTTTTCTCCGGGATTATTGCTGCGTCAGTCATCTTCTTGAGCTTGATGTTCAGTCCGCTTATCACGATATCGGGACTATCCTTGATCATGTAGGTAAGTTTTGTTACGGTTTTCCCGGCAAGATCGTGCGTGTACTCGTAGTATCTCTTTGTGCCGAATCCGTGAGGCTCAGTGTATTTTGCGTTTACGGTGAAGGCAATGTCAGTGTTGCTCCAAATGTTATTGTCTTGCCTCATGCCGTAAATTTTCCCGTCTGAAGTCTCAAGCAAAGCACCGAGATAATAATCGCAGTAATTTCTTGCGCTCCCAATGTCAATGCTTACGCCCGACACGCTGAAAACGTAATGCCCCCATCTTGCGCTCGAACCTGTTTTGAGACTCACTGTTGCGCCCGAAGCGTCTGTTGACTCGGTAACCATTTTCCCGAATGAGCCGTCAGAGTTCACGTCTTTGTACTCGTCAAACTTTGAATCACTCACAGTGTAGCGTGATTTGTCGGACAGTGAGTTATAGAGCGTCTGAGTCATTCTGACCTGAACACCTTTAAGGCCGGTTATCGTTGTGCCATTGTCGCCCGATTCGCCCAAGACAAGCGGAAAACGCGCAAGCCCGTGAGTTGTCGGTGTGCTTATAGCGTCAAGGCCAGCCGAATACAAATCCGCTGATGACTCGCCCGTTTCGCCCGCGTAGAACTCCGCCCAAGTCATGTTTGTGGTAGCGTACACGTAGGTGTCTGCGCCGTAAGAGACTCCCGAACTTAAAGAGAGCACGAGAGCCAATAGAAACAGTAAACTTCCTGTTCTTTTCATGAAAAATACATCTCCCTGTAATGATATGAATTGTTAGGTAATTAAAACACGATAAGTTTGCAAAGTCAAATAGTGTTGTTAAAGTTGACAGAATATATTTTCAAGTTTAGAATTTCCCGCGAAATCGAATAAAAATCCGTAAATCAGAAGGGAGCATAAAATCATGTCGCAGAAATTTTCAAGCCTCAATGCTTTTGTGTCTTCCCGTCCGTCAAAACTCGGCATAAAACATAATCATGTCATTTTGCCTTAGGGGATGACGGAAGATATTTGTACATTTGCATACAACAAGCCGCTTATCCGCTAAGGTAGGCGGTTTTTTTGTGAGCATAATTTTGTGAAAGGAAGATTATTTTATGACAGACAAGCCCATTTTCAGGGGAGTAGCTACAGCACTTATCACCCCGATGAACGAAAGAGGAGTCGATTATGACTCATTCGCAAAACTCATTGACTGGCAGATCGAACAGGGCATTAACGCTCTTGTGATTGCCGGGACAACAGGTGAAGGATCAACTCTCGATGACACAGAGCACAAAGAGGTCGTGAAGTTCGCCGCCGAACGCATTGCAGGAAGGTGCGTAATGATTGCCGCAACAGGCTCGAATGATACACGTTACGCCGTTCAGCTCTCGAAATACTGCTGTGATGCAGGGGCTGACGCGCTCTTATGTGTTACGCCGTACTACAACAAAACGACTCAGGGCGGACTCGTGAAGATGTATGAGACGATTGCTGACGCTTCCTCAAAGCCCGTGATACTCTACAACGTACCTTCAAGGACAGGAATCAACATTGAACCCGAAACCTACGAGAAATTATCGTGGCACCCCAAAATCAACGGCATAAAGGAAGC
>JAFSLR010000208.1 GCA_017448375.1 Synergistaceae bacterium
GATTTTCCCTCAGACCCCTGGATTCAGTTACGCCGTGCAATCGAGGCTGTTTTCAAGAGCTGGAACATTCCCCGCGCCGTAACTTACCGCAAAATCAACAAGATAGATGACTCGCTCGGTACAGCCGTCAACGTTATCACAATGGCTTTCGGCAATCTCGGAAATGACTGCGGAACAGGCGTTTGCTTCACGCGCAACCCTTCAACAGGCGAGAACAAGTTATACGGAGAATTTCTCATCAACGCTCAGGGCGAGGATGTCGTTGCAGGAATAAGAACTCCTATGCCTATTGCACAGCTTGAGCAGGAAATGCCCGCAATCTACAAAGAACTCTGCGAAATCACAAGCAACCTTGAGAAAACATATCACGATATGCAGGACGTAGAGTTCACGATTGAGCGCGGGAAATTATTCATTCTCCAGACACGCGCAGGAAAGAGAACCGCAAGCGCAGCCGTTAAAGCAGCTGTTGACATGGTGAACGAGGGACTCATCGACAAGAAAACAGCCGTAACCCGCGTATCACCCGAACAGGTTGAAATGCTCTTACACCGCCAGGTCGACAAGTCAGCAAAACTTGACGTAATCGCAAAAGGACTTCCAGCTTCCCCCGGTGCAGGTGCAGGAATGCTCGTATTCAGTGCGGATGAGGCCGAAGAATGGGCGCGTCAGGGCAAACCGACAATTCTCGCACGCCCCGAAACAAGCCCCGATGACATTCACGGACTCTTTGCGTCTCAGGGTGTCGTAACATCAAGAGGCGGAATGACATCACACGCTGCTGTTGTCGCTCGCGGAATGGGCAAACCTGCTGTGTGCGGCTGCGAGTCGGCTGTGATTGATGTCGACAAAGAGACTCTCACAGTAGGCGACAGAGTATTCAAGAAAGGCGACTGGGTAACGGTTGACGGAACAACAGGGAATTTCCTTGCGGGCGAAGCGAAAATGGTTGACGCTACATTCACGGAGGACTTCAAGAAGATTCTCACATGGGCTGACGAGAACGCAAAATTACAGGTCTGGACGAACGCTGACACACCCGAAGACGCAAAACGCGCAAGGGATTTCGGCGCAAAAGGAGTCGGACTCTGCCGTACCGAACACATGTTCATGGGAGTAGACCGCCTTCCCGTAATGCAGAGCCTTATTGTCGCACTCGGTGAGGCCGGCGAGGACGGAAAGAAAGCACGCGCTGACGCTCTCGCAAAGTTGAAGGTAATGCAGAAAGAGGACTTCATCGGAATCTTCAAGGCAATGGACGGACTTCCCGTAATCATCAGACTTCTTGACCCGCCGTTACATGAGTTCCTCCCGAAAGAACCCAACGTACTCGAAGCCCTCAAGACAGCAACCCCCGAAGAAGCAAAGAAGCTCAACAACGTACTCGAAAAGATTCACCAGCTCCACGAGAACAACCCGATGTTGGGATTCAGAGGGTGTAGACTCGGAATGATTTACCCCGAAATTTACGAGATGCAGATGAACGCAATCTTTGAGGCCGTCGTCGAACTCACGAAACAGGGCGTTACCGTTAAGCCGGAAGTCATGATACCGATCGTAGGCACAAAAGCTGAGATGAAGTTTTTCCGTGAAATGGCCGACAGAATCGCAGCTGATGTCCAGAAGGCAAGCGGAGTAAGTTTCGGTTACCTTGTCGGAACGATGATTGAGCTTCCGAGAGCCGCACTCGTTGCAGATCAGTTAGCGGAGTACGCGCAGTTCTTCTCATGCGGAACGAACGACTTGACCCAGACGACATTGGGATACTCACGCGATGACGCGGAAAACAAGTTCTTGTTCCAGTATGTCGACAAGGGAGTCTTCAAGGAGAATCCGTTCGCAGTACTCGACAGGGACGGCCCCGGCCAGCTCGTGAAAATGGCGGTCGAGAAAGGCCGAAGAGTCAACCCCGGAATGTCAATCGGAATCTGCGGTGAACACGGAGGCAACCCGGAAAGCATCGCATTCTGCCACGCTGTAGGACTGAGCTACGTTTCATGCTCGCCGTTCAGAGTCCCCGTAGCAAGAATCGCGGCGGCTCATTCGGCACTCGGTGTGTTAAGGTAAAAGGCAAAAAATTATCCCCCCGGCTTTTTGGGCTAGGGGGATTTTTTGTTGACTGTTGACTGCTTAGCGTTTGATTCCTATTGCGGGATTATATGTCGTGCCCTTGTTGAGCCAGATTGCGATTGTTATTCTCCGGCTCTCTGGTACGGCGGTAATCTCTTTCCCCGTGTCATCATAAAATTCTGCTATCTTGTCATCATCTGACGGCTTGTCAGAATTTGCGATGTACACCAATTCCGCACCCGCAGTAACATCATCGCTCAGTGCAACTCCGAACTCGTACATGTCAGACTTATCCGCCGAAATCACTCCGAGTTCCGCGACAATCTCATAGCTTCCTGAGACATCGCCCGTACCGACTCCCGAAGTCGAAGGCGTTTCAGCACCGACTCCAGTGTCAACACCAGTATGATTCTCGGAGATGTTACTTTCACTGTTATTTTCGCTCACTGATTCGGGCTCTTCGGGTAATGCCTTCTTAGGCTTGCTGACTTTTACGGTGTAAGTCTTCTTGACATTCTTCTTCACGGGATTCGAGGCGGCTACTGTTATCTTGAAGCTGGTTTTTGTGAACGACTCAGGAACAGTCCCCGTTATCGTATTTCCGTCAAGCTGTAGGAACGTAGGAAGAGTAACCGCAGTCCACGTTATCGGATCGCTTCCCGTTGCCGTAAGAGTCGCGCTGTAAGCCTGACCCACAGTTGCATTGGGGAGCTTCGTTGTCTTAATCGTGGGCTTCTTTCC
>JAFSLR010000209.1 GCA_017448375.1 Synergistaceae bacterium
CTCTTCTGCTTTACGGGCTTCTTCCCTGAGTTTTGCTTCTGCAAGTATGCGTTCTCTTTCTTGCCTTTCCGCCTCAAGCTGCCTTTGAATCTCTGCCCTGCGTTTTGCTTCCTCTGCTTGCTGAGCCCTCAAAGCCTCCTCATGACGTTTCTTCTCAAGCTCAAGCTCTAATTCCGCTCTTTTGCTGGCTTCCTTCTTGCGCTGTTCTTCAATGTCTTTCAGCAGCTGCCCAACGTCCGTATCATTATCACTTTTCTTCAGCTTCTTGTATTTGTCCCGCAACCAAGGGAACGCCCACATCACAAATATAAACAGCAGTGTACCGATAATTTCCCCCGCAAACTTTTTCAGACCTTCAAGCCAAAATTCATACCACATGGATTTTTTTCCCCTTTGATTTGTGTGAATGTCCGAAATTATACCCTAGCTGAAATTTTCACGCATTAAGACTCGCACCGACAGATTCAATTACGCCCTTTCAGCATTAAAAGCTATCATTGAGAATGCGATTGAAAGTTACTTTCCTGCATTCACGACGGCAATTATAATTATCAGAATTACGAACGAAGGCGGGAAAATAAAATGTGGTTCACAAAGAGAGCAACAATTTTCAAACGCAGGGACAAAATCACCTGGCAGAAAATCAAGGACATACTCAAATCCGAAGGCTTCAAGGGAGTAAAGTCGGGTCATTATCAGGCGGACTCGCTCTTTGCGTGCGGGTGCGGAGCTAAACTTGACCCCAGAAATTTCGGTTCAAACGGATATATTGACCGCGATGTATATTTTGTTGACGTTAGGCAGGAAGACTCAGAACGCGCAAAGAATCTTCTTTCAGAAAACGGAATCGAATCCGTGATTGACGATTTGGGAAATTTAGGGAAGGTGTAAATCTATGGATAACGAATCGGGACTCGTTGTAATAATTCAGTGTGAGGACGTATTAAAACGCTGTTCGGGATTTCTCTGCATGAATGACTTTTACGCACGCGAGGGGAAATTCGCCGGTTACCCCGAAAACACTCGCTACATGTCCATATCATGCGGAGGCTGCTGCGGAAATATCACGGTGAAACTTGAGAACCTCTCAATGAGACTCCGAAAAGCAAACATCAGCAAAGACAGTGTAACCTTTCATTTTGCATCGTGCATTTGTTCGGAAAACTCTCACAGGCTCCCCTGTCCTTTCATGAACCGAATGAAGGCACTGTTACAGCACAAGGGATTCGGGAATATCGTATTAGGGACTCACATCTCAAAAAAGGCTCAGGCAAAAAGGGACGCGGGAATTTATCGAAAATGGGAATAGAGAAATATTTTCACGTTCTCAAAAACTCAAGAATCCTCGAAAATATACCAGAGAAGGATTACATTAACGCCCTGAAGTATCTTCGAGCAACAATACGAAGATTCAGAAAGGGTGAAATTCTCCTTCACATAGGCAGTGAAGTCCGTCATTCAGGATTAGTTCTTGAAGGGGTTATAGAATGTGCATATCAGGATTCGGATTTCAACAAGTACAACATGAATCATTTTACGGCAGGTGAACTTTTTGCTGAGACTCTGGCCTTGTCTGGGGTAAATGACAGCCCTATGCACATTTCAGCCCTTACTGAATGCGCGGTTATGCTTCTTGATTTCAGTGTGCTTTGCGATGAAAACGCCCGATATGAAAACGCTATGCAGATTGCTGTTAACCTTCTCCGAATAATATCGGCCAAAAATTTCTTCATGAATCAAAAAGTCAGGATACTTAGCCGGAAAGATTTACGGAGAAAAATTATTGCATACCTTCAAAGCCTCGCACATGACATTGACGGAAAAAGAAAACTCCCGTTCAGCAAGACCGCGCTGTCTGAATTTCTCTGCGTGAACAGAACAGCATTGTCCCGCGAGTTAAGGAACATGATTCACGACGGCATAATCTCAATGAACGGAAGAGATTTTATTTTACTCAAGCAGTGATGAAACGAGAGCCGGAATTTTTGCCGCGTCATCATCTGACATAACCCACATTGAACGGATATTCTCATCAATCACCGAAAAGCCCGACTCTTTCAGTTTATCCTGCAAAATTTTCACTGACTCTCCGCTCCAGCCGTAACACCCGAAAGCAGCCGCCTTCTTTTTCTTGAACTTCAGCTGTTTGACGAACTCAAGCCAGCCCGCAACGCTCGATAATATGCTGTTGCCGACAGTCGGAGACCCTACAGCGACCGCCCGCGATTTGAATATCTCCGTCATGATTTCGTTTTTGTCGGCCTTTGCGACGTTGAAGACTTTTACGACTGTTGAAGGACTCTGGCGTGAAATTTCCTGAGCTATTTCGTGAGCGATTTTTGTTGTGCCTTCCCACATAGTATCGTAGGCTATTGTTACCTGATCTTCCTGATATGAGTCTGCCCATTCTGCATATTTTCTGACGATTTGCAGTGGGTCCTCGCGCCAGATTGCGCCGTGCGAGGGGGCTATTATGTCGATGGGTAGATTTAGGGCTGATATTTCCGCAAGTTTCTTTGTCAGTATGGGCGCAAAGGGATTCAGGATATTCGCAAAATATTTCATTGCTTCTTTCCACAACAAGCACTTGTCCGCCCTGTCATTGAAGAGTTCCTCAACCGCATAATGCTGGCCGAAAGCGTCATTTGAGAAAAGAATATTATCCCCTGTCATGTAAGTTGCCATTGAGTCAGGCCAATGAAGCATACGCATTTCAACGAACACTAATTTTTTGCCGTTTCCGATTTCGAGCGAGTCGCCTGTTTTTACGGTATGAAAATTCCAGCCTCTTTTGCCGTACTGACCCTCGATTGATTTCACGGCGTTTGCGGTGCAGTATATCGGGGTGTCGGGAATCTCTGACATCAGAGCGGTTAGTGAGCCGGAATGATCGCATTCACCGTGATTTGCGATTACGGCATCAATTTTGTGCAGGTCAATTTCCTTCTTCAGGTTGTCAACAAAATCGAACCTGTGAGGAGTCCACACAGTATCAACAAGAATGTTTTTCTCTTCCTCAATAAGATACGCATTCTGACTTGAGCCGTTCATTATGGAGTAGTCATCTCCGTGAAACGACTCTAATTCCCAGTCGATAAAGCCTACCCAGCTTACGTTATTTTTTACGTGCTTTCTCAATTTTTCAGTCCTCCAATGTAAGCAGCAAAGCCATTTTGAATTTGCCTTCAGCTTTCACATAATGCCTTCCGTTTTTCGCAAACTTGAAATTTTCTCCGGCCTTTATGCGGTGTTCTTTTCCTT
This sequence comes from Synergistaceae bacterium, assembly GCA_017448375.1. GTDB lineage: Bacteria > Synergistota > Synergistia > Synergistales > Aminobacteriaceae > JAFUXM01. The sequence continues at coordinate 3,262 of JAFSLR010000209.1, forward strand.
CGTAGCCTATTATGCCCTCGCCGTCAAGCCCGAAAATTAACGCTTCTCCCGGTGCTGCGTGTTCGGATAATCCTGTTCCTGCGTCAAATGCCATGACAACAAATTTCATTTTTGCGTCATTAATTATGTCCATGTTCACGATTCGTCCCGCCTGATAAGGAACGAGACCCGACAGCGTGAATATTTCCCCTTCATTTACAGCTTTATTCATGATAATTCCCTCCTTCAGTCTTAATTCGGTGTATATGCTTCCTGTTTCTGTTCTCATTCCAACGGGGATATTTGCGGGGGTAATGAGGCATTCTAATTGATGCAAATTCCATTCCCTGCCGTCAGAACAATATACCGTCAGGACTCCTGATGAGCTGATTATGATTTTGTGATAAGTGTAATTCTCCGCACTTATGTCCGTATCATGTGCAAGCGAAAAATAACTTATACCAAAATCCGCCGTATCATAAACCGGGCGCGAAACTGTACAGCCTTCAACAGGTAAATTTTCATCAGCAACAGAAAATACAGTGCCTTCTTTTTCTTTCAGGGTTAATCACCTCCAGCGAGTATTATAGAAACTCAGAAGTGAAAATTATGTTGCAGAAGATACAAAAAGACTTTCAATAAGCAACGTTCCCGGGCGTAAAGTCATTGATATTTGACATTACAAAAGCCGATGGGAATTATAAAACGTGAAAATATAGTCTTGCAATTTACCGAAAATGCTGTAAACTTTGCGCGATTTTCCGAATTAAGCCGTTAAGACCAATAGGCAAAAAGCATTCCTCAAAAGTTCTGGCGGACACTGCCGGGTATAGTCGGAAAAATAATGTAACATCTATCATCTCATATTGGAGGAATGTTATTTGTGTCGCCGTCCAAGTCTTTTATTGTCGGTTTTGGTTCTCCTTGTTAGCGCGTTAATTGTTACGTTCGGAGTCGTTGATGTCGAATTAGAATCAGGCTCTCACTTCGGACTCGGTCTTCCCGCACAAGTTCCGCTTCTCTTTGCGGCAATATTCGCGGCAATCGTCGGAGCATTATACCTCAAACGCTCATGGTCTGAACTCGAAAAGGGCATGGCCGGAGCTATTCAGGTCTCAATTCAGGCAATAGTTATTCTCGTACTCGTAGGGTGCCTCGTAGGTTCGTGGATTCAGAGCGGAGTCGTCGCAACGATGATATATTACGGCCTCGAAGTTATGACACCGAGATATTTCTATCTTGCCTCGCTCATAATCTCCGTTGTTGTCGCGATTGCTACCGGCTGCTGCTGGACTACAAGTTCAACCGTAGGAGTCGCGTTAATCGGAATAAGCGCGGGATTAGGATTACCCCTTCCCATTACGGCAGGTTTCGTGATTTCGGGAGCGTATTTCGGGGATAAGATTTCTCCGCTCTCAGACACAACTAACCTTGCACCCGCTGTAGCAGGTAGCGAACTCTTTGAACACGTAAAGGCCATGATGTGGTCAACAGTTCCCACACTCCTAATCACTGCCCTAATCGCTTTCATGATGGGAGATTCAGCGCAGGGTTCAGACGGAGGAAGAATCGCACTCATTCAGAGCATGATGAGAGCAGAGTTCAACATATCATTATGGGCATTCATTCCGCCTACGGTGATTATCGTTATGGCCGTGATGAAAATTCCCGCAATACCAGGAATCGTTTCGGGAATCGCAGCAAGCCTCGTGTTATCGCTCCTCAGAGGATCAACAGCATTCGAGACTCTCAACGTGTTATTCTCCGGCTATGTCCCTGAACATTTAGGCAAATTCGCGGAAGCAGCAACCCCCGAAGCAATTTCAGCGGTAACAGGCTCATTCACTCACGCATTCACGGCAGGGAGTCC
>JAFSLR010000210.1 GCA_017448375.1 Synergistaceae bacterium
GTACGATGAAGAAGTATTTGAAGCTCTCCGCGATTCAGGTACAGAGATAAGCGAAGGGGATATCAAAGGCAGCATGTTTGAGCATATTCTCGAAAAAGTGAAATACCTCAGCAAGAGAGACGGGATTAACCGTTTCGTTACCCTCGATGAACAATACAGAATGCATCCGACGTTAGGGGAGTTTGCAAGCCGTGAGTTCTACGAGCAGTATGGTGAGGCATTCGCTTCGCCTCTTCCCGCAGAGAATTTCAGTCAAAAATTCTTTGATGCTCCTTTAGTCTGGATTGATATACCCTACAGCCGGAACACTACGTGCGAAAAATCTGGAACAAGCTGGAAACGTACCAGGGAAGCCGAAGAAATAGCAAACCGCATAGCTGAATTTTTTGCAAAAGACGAAGCATTTGACTGCGGTGTGATTACGTTCTACTCAGCTCAAAAATATGAGATAGAGCGTCAGTTAAAGTCTAAGCTCGGTGCTGAGGCAGCGGGAAAAATCAGAGTCGGGAGTGTTGACGCATTTCAAGGGCGCGAGTTCGATGTTATATTTCTTTCAACTGTCCGTACTGCTGAGAGGCCGTATTTTGCGGATAGCGTTAATGATCCGAAATTACTCGGTCAAGGCGGAAAGTTTGCTGATGCTGTACAGCGCAAAGCCTACGATAAAATCGGCCAAAGGAATTATGGCTTCCTGACTTCGGTGCACCGCCTATGCGTTGCTCTCACCCGACAGAAGAAACTCCTGATTGTTGTTGGTGACGCTAATATTTTTTCGGGTAAGAATTTCGCAGAAGTCGCGGAGGAATTTGTGCCGTCGTTGAAGCACCTTTATACTTTATGTGAGAAGCAGGGGGTAATTATTCGTGCCTAGTGCCTTAGTGTATAGCGTTTTCAGGAAGAAAGGTTTTTCTGAAATCTTCTCAGGTATTTCCGTTATGTCTGAGTCCGATTTGTTCTTAAATTGCGACAGTTATCAAATCCTCCTGCCTAAACAGCCAAAAACGACTATGGAGCTGAATATATTTGAGCAGACATTGCTTAAACTATTGCGGATAAGGCCGATGATGACAACGGGAGAACTTGCTGATTTAACGTGTCTCAAGGCAGATTTTGTCTCCGCATTAATCAGCAGCCTTATTGAAAGAGGCTATCTTACGGAGGACAACCGCCCTACAGATAAAGTCAACGAATTTGCTGTGCGTCAGGAAAGTGCAGAAAAAATGGGCGTTAGGCTATTTGCTATTCGCGGAACAGATAAGCTCCTTCCGATTGTTTGCTGGGATGAAAATAATATCATTCAGGGCGAATACACTAACGGGAGCATAAGAGCGAGTTGGGGGTCTGTTGGTACGGAACGCTATATATCCGGCAGAGCGAAAACCTACAAATTTGACACACAGCGCAGGCCTACGGGAGATGCTGTCCTTGCTCTCCTGAAGTCCGAACGTAAACGACTGAAGGACGAAAGCATCAATGACGCAGTACTCCGAAAACCGACGCTTGAGGTTGCTGGGCCTGTATTCATTCACCTTAAGGCAATAGTTCAGCGCGGTAACGTCTCGGAAGTTCTTGTGTCCGATGGGATATGGGCAAGTAATGATGATATTGTGGGATACATTAAGGAGGCTGACACAGGATTTTTTGCAGAGACAATCAGGAAGGCATCGAGCAAGACGTACACAATTCAGGAGAAACAGACCAAGAATTATACAGGTAAGTATAAGACCCTGAAAGCCATATGTGATAAGACCGGCAACTTTTCAGGGACGATGAACAAGGACGATGAGACTTCTTCGCGCGATAAAAGGCTCGAATCCATGAAGCGGCTTTATGATGCACTAGAGTGGACGCTCTGCTATTACATTCAGAATAACCGTCCTGATGAGCAGGTGTTAGGAGCATTCTTCAGCCAGCAGAGCAGTGATAACATGAAGCTTACATTGAAAGCTGCTGATAATGTAGGACTCTTTATCGGAAGAAATGACGCAGAATTATTCTCACGCTGCGACGGAAAGTTATTAAAGAGAGATCTAGCTTCTGATGATCACCCTGTCCCAAATCTTGACAGACTTTTGCCGCTCTGTATAGTTGAGGCTGTCAGAAATCCTGAGAGCGGTTTTCATGAACTCATCAGGATAAATAAAAGTTTTCTCTCAGTTATACGGACACTTCGTGAGGCAGCAAAGAAAATACGCCATGCAGATAACACTGCTGAAATAGACGATTCACTTCTTGAACGTCTTAACAAAAACGTCGTGGAAATAATCAAAATGTTATTGCCTGACTTTGAGGACACCGCGGAATGTAGCACTGGGAAAATTATTACCGGCTCATCAGATAAGATAGCTAACGCCATAGCGAGTATAACTCCTGATAAATTAACGTATATGGAATTTGGCCGGCTTTCCGAAGGCTGTAAAAATGAGCTGCTGAAAATTGCTCCTTCACTCGATGCGAATACTATGCCTGACGCTCTGGAATTTGTGTTGACGCTTTCCAGAGCAATGGAGATACTCCTGCGTGAGAAAATATCACTGCTTCACATTGATGAGTACTTTGACAAAAACAAGGCTGTAAACCTCTTAGAGGCCAAACTGAACGGCAAAATACCGGAAGCACTTGCCCGTGTATCGGATTGGTACTATTCACAGGCACTTTCGGGGAAAAATTCAACGCTCGGTGCTTATGCTATTGTCTGGGCAGGACATATCGATCAGGATAAATTTGCGCCTGATGAGCTTTCATGGATGCTCAATTTTGTCTCAGAGCTTTCACGTTTAAGAGGACACGGAAATTCTGTAGGGCTTATGGTTAGTACAGATCAGCTCAAAAGTATGCGAGAACAACTTTTTATGTTCATTAAGAAGACGGAGGCTTAATTATAATGGAACTTGGTAATATATTCGGCGACAGCAAAAAGATTGCAGAGGATATTCAAAAACGCATTGACTCTCTCGAAGAGACTCTGACTGAACTGCTGAAACACGCACTCTCCAGTGAACAGCAGATGAGTGCGCAGAACCTCAGCGAGATTAAGCAGGCTATAGAGACACATAAGAAGGCTGCGCAGGACATCGTCGTTTTGCTCGGTGCTATACAACAGCGGAATGATGAACTAAACGCGGCTGGGATCAGGTCAGAATTGGCAAACGAACATCTGAAAACTGCCTCAGAGAATATCGACAGACTGAACGCTGATCTTGCAGAACGGGAAGCACGTGTTGAATTACGCGAAAAAGACATTAAACAGTCAGACGCAAACATAAAAACTCGTGAAGAGGCTCTGCGTAAACGAGAGTCCGCCATGATTGACCGAGAGACTAAAGTTGCTGAACGTGAGATAGCCGTCAAGCAAAAAGAAGATGAAGCCGTTAAGACTATTCAGGAGGCGCAGCTGAAAGCACTTCAGTCTGACATTGCAAAAGCCCGCACAAGTGCTTTCGAGCAGCTCGCACATGAGATCGAGAAGGAGAGAACTGCCCGGCTCCAGGAAATTAGCACAGAGCGTGAAAGCCTCGTCCGTGAGCAGCAAGAACTCAGGCAGGAACAGGCTAAGTTACTCGCAGAAAGAAAAGAAAATGAGCAACAGAACGAAGAGCTTGTTTTTGATCGTGAAAGTATAAAAAACGAGAAAGCAAACTTGAAAAAACGCGCTGCATCTTTGGAGCAGACGGCCGAAGAAGAAGCTCAGAGACGCAGCATTGCACTTCAAACGGAAAACGACTCACAGAAGGCAATTATTGAGGGATTGCGTCAGAACCTGGAGGAAGCGCGAACCGCTCTGGCTGACTACGAAGTTTACATGGCAGCAAGCGGAGGACAATCGCCGCAGGCTATTCTTTCGGAAAAGAACAAGCTCAAACAGGACATAGAAGCTCTGAGAAAAGAACTTGCTACTCGTCCGGATTCGTCAATTATTTCGGAACTCCAGAACGTTAAGGACAGCCTAAAAACTGCAAAAGATGATAAACTCAGGGCTGAAAAGGAACGTGACGAGCTGATTGAAGAGAACAGCAAAACAAGAAGCCTTGAACTTCAGAAAATGCGCCTGGAGGAAGAGAACCAGAATCTCCATTCACGGGTTGACGAACAGAATAGGGAAATTGAGATGCTTATGGAGAGGCTGAAACGTCTCAGTTCTGAAGAAGGACATAAAGTTGAACGTGAGCAGAGAATTGCGGACATTAAGCAGGGATGCCCTGAATTGGAAGGCGTTGAAGATCCTTGTGACTCTCTCGAAGGTCAGCCTGAGATGGGTATTGCCGGAGAATCGAAATGGCTTGAAGAGATGTGGGACAGCTTCAGTGAATGTGGCTTTAAGGTAAGCAGGAGGCTCCTTTACGCTTTCCATACTGCCCTTAAGATCGCGGACTGGTCAATCATAACAGTTTTGGCTGGAGTCAGCGGAACAGGAAAATCTAAACTGCCTCAGATTTATTCCGCAATAGGAAGGCTCAACTTTAAATCTGTACCTGTTCAGCCTAACTGGGACAGTCAGGAGTCGATGCTCGGTTACTTCAATTCCATTGATAACAGATTCGATTCACAGCCTGTTCTTCGTTTCCTTGCAGAGGTTACTGACAGATTGGACAACTGCATGAATATAGTGCTGCTCGACGAGATGAACTTAGCTCACGTTGAATATTATTTTGCCGAGTTCTTGAGCAAGCTTGAAATGCGCCGTGACCTTCCCAACGGAGAAGAGCCGCCGATAGAGGTCAAGCTTGGTGCGGGTGAAAAGCCATATTATATTCCGCTTCTTCGTACTATTCTTTGGGTCGGAACAATGAATCAGGATGAGACCACAAAATCACTCTCAGATAAGGTTCTTGACCGTGGAATAGTGATAAATTTCCCGAGACCGAAGAAACTTGTCGGGCGCTCTAACCTTGTGAGCATCAATGACTTCATTTCGGAGAAAGGAATTGCGAGCAGGCCCATGCTTCACTACGAAGTCTGGAGAAGTTGGATAAAGCAGGACACGAGTTACTTCAGCGACAAGCAGAAAAAGGCGATAACAGAATGCCGTGACATCGTCGAGGAAATCAATAACTACCTTGGGAAAGCAGGGCGCGCTTTGGGTCATCGAGTGTGGCAGTCAATAGAGTTTTATATCGCCAATCATCCTGATGTAATCTTTCAGCAGTCGGTCTCGCAGGAAGAACTCACGGAAGGACTGAAGAAGGCCATAAAGTCAGCGTTCGAGGATCAGCTCGTTCAAAAGGTCATGCCGAAGCTTAGAGGTATTGAAGTTCGCGGCCAAGACGCTAAAGAATGTCTGGATCCCATCAAGAGTCTGCTCAACAAAGAGAACTTTACCATCGAAAGAGATTTCGACAATGCCTGCAGACTTGGTTACGGCCAATTCATTTGGAGTACAGCAGAATATCTCGATGAATAGGTGATAAATAAATGAAAGTACCGGACTTTGAGAGTTTCTGTAAGTCATTTGCGAAAGAATCGGCTCTTCAGACAGTGTATTATCTGCGGAGCTGGTTCATAACGCATCAGGCACACATGCAGGAAGGCAGCGGCTTCACGGATTTTGACGAGCTGACTTCTAGTGTAGAGATTTCACATTGCGATTATGTCTCACGAATCGTAGACCTGACGATAGAGGCCTTCGTACATATTGTTTCGTCAACACACAGCGAGATTATTCGTGAGGACGTTATGATGCCGTTGCATAAGATGAAGGAGGTGGACAGCTATTGCATAAACTGGCTTAGTCGTCAGAGCGGCAGGACTATTCGTGAGAAACTTGCGGGTATAGGCTCAATGATGGCTGTCCGGCGGCGTGAAAGTTTCGACACAGGGGAGAATAGACTCCTGAAAGCCTTTGCCCGAAGAATGAGCGGCCTTATACAACTGAAGCAGGAATATTTGCCCGAAGATTTCACATCTGAGAAAGAAGAGTTTTTCCTCGAAAAGGCATATCAACTTCTACGCAGTGAAGAATTTCAGGAAGTCCAAAGATGGGAGAATCTCCCGCCGAACAATACGCTATTGTCTGACAAGTATTACAGTAAAATCTGGCACGGATGGCAGGAGCTCAGAGAACTTGATGAAATTGTGATGAGAGACTGCAGTAAATCAGCCAGCCTGATACAGACGTTTTTCATGTGGAATCTCATTCAGGAAGCGAGGAAATATTTTGTCTTTCCTCAGAGCATCGTTGCGGTCGACTATAGGACATTCCAGCTAAAGCCTGACGATATACGCATATTAGGTTACAATCCGCGCAGTAAGGCCGAGCTGAACATTCTGTGCTACAGAAACACTCTGACTCTGTCTATTGGCACCCAATCCAGCGAAATATGCTTCATGCCGGAAGCAATAAGGCTTGATGACTCTGAGGTGCCGGTGAACGCAGATAATATCATGGAGCTTGTGAAAAACACAGCCGATCGGTTGTGGAGCGATCAGGAAGAGATTTCGCCAGCCTTCACAAATAAGACAAAGATTGATGTACATTCAGCCGTGATAGATATATTCTCTGTGAGACCCCACTATCTTGCAGACAACGGGGAAGTTCAGATATTGCCTTTCAGAATTATGACACAGAGAATCGAGCCAAAGAGAATCGACACACAGAAAATCAATGGCTTCTATGTCAGCGCGGCTTTCTCAAACGCCTTGAAATATGAGTGGAGTACCTACACGCTGAATGGTGCGGTTCTTGAGGGATCAGAGAGGCAGATTACAGAATTGTTCCGGATACTTGGGGAAGGTTTCCGTTCTGACACAATGACGCTAATTTACACTGACTTCTATAACGACTTCCAGCTTGCGCCTCTAAGACGTATTGCTCACCTGTATTACCCTTCAGTGCGGACGTTGCCGAAAAGTATAGCAGCAGTATTTTCAAGACAGCGCAAAGAAAATTTCGTCAGTGGGTTCAAATGCGGCGATGCTTATATTGTTGCAGATAAGATTAACGGGAGCCTCTCCATTACGCTTATAAGGAGCTGTTACGTTAAGGAAATTCATCAGGCTCTGGCGAACTCACAGGGTATACAATGGGAACATCACCCGCAGGAGGATTTCGAGATCAATGATTCGGGGAATGAGCTGAAGTATTGGAGCAAGAATTACGGAGTCGGAGGAACTGAGACTGAAAGTTCTGATTTTACAATAAAATTCGCTAAGAACTGGCAGCAGGTAAATATCGTTATTGGGGACAACAGCAAAACGGTAGATATAACCGACATAGTGAACGAATATATCAGCAAACACAAAGATATAATCAAGACAGAGAACATTCACATTCTCTCGCTGAACAGTTGTCTTACCTTTAACGGAACATGCTCATTCGCATTCGTTTCACCTGAAGACTGTCTTGAGGGGACAAGATATTATGAGACGCTTGTTTCAGAACTTTCTGGAAAAATCAAAGTTCCTTTGTGGAAAGATCACCTGCCTGAACTTGCGATTAAGCGTTTCGGAGGAGAGCTCTTCTATCTGGTTAAAACGTATTCAGCTACCCCTGTTGTAACTCAGGAAGGCGAGGAGATACCGATAAGCTCAATCTTCACTCTGCCTAAAGGATTGCCTGAGCACCGATTCAAACTTCAAAAGGGAGATGCTGGAGAAGCCCTTACTTATGAGGCTGTTGTGCGGCATAGAGTTTTCCCGACTGAGCATGATGTACCTTGCAGGCTTAGGATGATATACCACTATGGGAGCGATAATCCTTACACGCTTTATTTTGAGCCGATAGAGCCGGAGACTGCCGGTTTCAACAGCGTATTAGTTGACTGGCAGAAGGAACAGATACCGACAGACGATCTGCCTTACCCGAAATTCCCGTCAGCCTCATCGTGGGAGTCACTCTATCGTTATCCGAGTAAGAACGGTAAAGAGATGAACAACTTATTCGATTGGGTAATGAATCACTTTAACTTTGGTATAAAGACAGAAAGAATTGAAGACTTTTCGAGGTGTGGGCAGAAAACTATAGGCGAAGCTCCGAACAGAGTACGCATTGTTAGGGATTCCAAGCAGGGACGTATATACTTTATCAAAGAAAAAAGTTTTAACGGAGGCATACATATAACTGATAATCTTAGAGAAGTTGCAATAAACTCCTTCAGGGATAAATCTGAAGTCTTGTGTGCTGACGGTCTTGAATGGATATGGAACAAGCACGAAGGGAAATATTTTGCTAAGTACACGGATGGCAGCGGAAAGGAAATTAGGTTCTACAAGAACGATTTTCTCAGCGAGGCAGATTATGAGCAGCAACCGGACAGAGTATTCTATTCATTAGGCTGGCAGAATAGCAGAGGCTGGTATAACGCTAAATTTATTCGAACCACGAATGATTTTCCGATTTACATTGTGAACAGAGTATGCAGGCCGGACGAGATCAAAGTAAGCGGCACAGACGAATCTGCCTTCAAGAGCAAAGACAGCAAAAAGGGACTCTCCGTCTTATTCCCTCTGCATAAAATTTTCCATGACGGAAGAACGTTGGCATCTCCGGAATGCCCTGCTTTATTCAGAGATTGTGTGGTACGTGATATTCCTTACCTTGTAAAGATGTTCAGAGAGACTAAAGATGCTTCAGTGCGAAGCAATCTCGTCAAGATTCTTAGCCTTATAACATGCCCGGATTATCCTGATTTCTACTCAGAGGCTAACACACTTCTCGATGGCAACAGCACTGATCTGCCATATGAACTCGGAATGCTTCTCGGAGATGGTACAGCAAAGGAGCAGCAGGAGATACTGCAGCGTATATGTGCACTGAAGAATAAGTTGACAGCGGTATATATGCTGTCGCGGGCTTTATGGAAGAATCCCGGCCTTGTTTACAACATTCCGCAGGATATATTGACAGGCTATCTTAAAACAGCACTGAACGCTGTTAAGTCTCGCCCATTGCTTGCGTTTGAGTATGTCTTAGCTGTATTGAGATTGCGAAGTCTCGATGATAAGGAGCTTAACCGCAAACTTTCCAGGAATAATCGTGTGATGGCAAATGTGTATATGGAGGTCGAGAAACGAGTAATGGAAGTGAAGAACGATCCTTCACTTGAGCACAGGTATAATTCGCGCATAAACTTTGATGATAAAACGCTCAAGATGGCGAAAGATAAGAATATGCCTGTATTCCTGTATGTTTTGTTGAGTTACATAACAGGAGAAAAAGGAGAGAACGAGATCAAGATTACTGAAATTAAAGAGGAATAAATGTTTTGTAAAACTCTTATTTATTATTATTTCATAGCAAGAAACCAGCACTAAGAGAAAGGGTGGAATATAGACTTTGAGAAAGCTACCAATAGGAATACAGGGATTTGCTGGATTACGAAATGACAAATATATTTATGTGGATAAGACTGATTATATCTATAAATTAGTCTGCACAGAGAAAGTGTATTTTCTTAGCCGTCCACGTCGCTTCGGAAAAAGTCTGTTCATATCAACAATGAAATCGTATTGGCAGGGAAAAAAAGATTTGTTTCATGGGCTAAAGATAGAGAAACTGACAGAACGTTTATCAAAATCAGAGGTAAACGTCGAAAGGATGGGTCTTTTTTGGATTCCTCATCCTGTGTTCCATTTTGACTTTGATGGTGGGGTTTATTCTGGAAACTTGACAGGCTTGGAGAGTCGCCTGGATGAACATTTGCGTCTTTGGGAAAATGAATACAATATTAAATCTGATGATTTTATAAATAACAATGTTTGCAACACAGGTAATGAAGAAAGGTTGGAAGGATTAAATGAACTAGGAATACGGTTTCGTTACCTAGTAACAGAAGCTGACAGACAAACAGGGCAACGAGCAGTAGTTCTTGTGGATGAGTATGATAAGCCACTTTTGGAAGTTATGGATCAGCCAGAACTTGAGCGACACAATAAGATTGTGTTTAAGGGTTTTTTCGGTTCGCTGAAAGCTGCTGATGAGTACCTTGAATTTGTGTTCATTACAGGAGTTACGAAATTTGAGAAAGTCAGTGTCTTTAGCGATCTGAATCAACTGCGCGATATATCTCTAAATAAGGATTATGCTGGAATTTGTGGAATAACGGAGCAGGAGGTAAGAGATAATTTCGCTCCTGAAATAAAATCTCTGGCAGAAGGACGATGCTTATCACCAGATGAGTGTTTAGATTGTCTGAAACAAATGTATGATGGCTATCATTTTCACCAAAATGGAATTAGTGTATATAATCCTTTCAGTTTATTAAACGCATTTGCAGATCGCGAATTTAGATCGTACTGGTTTGAAACCGGTACGCCGACTTTTCTTGTAAACAAGATTGCTAACAGTTCTTTTGATGTCCGGAAGCTGGCGAATAAAACACTCTATGCCGATGAACGGCGTTTATCTGATTACAGAGCTGATAATCCTGACTTAGTACCTCTCCTTTATCAAACCGGCTATTTAACCATTGTGGATTATGATGAGAAGCGCGGACGTTATACTCTCAGCTTCCCAAATGAAGAAGTAAAATACGGTATGTTGAATAGTCTCTTACCGGCTTATGCGCCACAGGCTTTAGCTGGAACAGGATTGGATATTTTCTCACTCGATGAGAAGCTGGAAGATGGAGATTTGGACGGGATCAGGGATATTTTCATAGCTTTATTTGCTATGATTCCATATTCAAGTGCTACTAGTAGTGAAAAGGACCCATTCGAGAATTACCTTCAAGCCGTCATTTTCATTGTATTTACGCTTCTCGGACAGTTCGTTATGTGTGAAATGCACACAGCAACTGGAAGAATTGATTGCGTTCTTAAGACAAAGAATTTTATCTACATATTTGAGTTTAAACGTGATGATAGTGTTGAGAATGCGTTAAAACAGATTGAGGAAAACGGATATGCTTTGCCGTTTGTAGCAGAGCATGACAAGACGCTGTACAAGATCGGAGTTGTGTTCGATTCCGGGAAGAGAATACTAAAAGAATGGAAAGTGGTAGAGCGTGCTGGGGATATTCGGACTTAAAATGTTAGCAGATGAAATTCTGGCTTTTCAGCCAGAGTCAATTCTTAACCAATTTTGAAATAACTTGTTTCTGGATATGTGAGCCACTTCGAACTGCTCATTGAAATCAGCTTGGCTTAGTATGGCATCTTCTCTACCATCCTCGAAGTCGAACACTGTCATTCTGCCATCATCGAGTGTGTCCGCAATACCCCATTGCGTCATTCGACTTATCACGAAATTCAGTATCATGCACTCTTTTACTTCATAAAGACATCTTGTTTTTCTCCTTTCTGAAAGAGCTAGGGGCAAAGCCCCTAGCAGACTAAATGCCAATGGAGTTCAGGGAGAATGGCAGTAATTTCGAAGCGCAGGTTGAACTCATCAGGGCTGATGACAGCGTCATCACTTCCATCTTCGGCACCATAGAAGACTGCAACCTTGTCCCCCATGGTGTTAGCGACGCCCCCCTTGCCTGTGGAAATTTCACAAATTTCGACAGTGTGAACTTCCTTACTTGCTTCAGCTCGTAAATTTCGGATCGCAAGGCCATGCTGCACGGAGTTTTAAGGCCACCCTCTCGGTGTAACAAGGCCACCTTTTCGGAGAAACAATACCATCATCAC